>JBGSLE010000334.1:0-23147 GCA_041740875.1 Pontiella sp.
CAGGGGCATGCCGGTGGTGACAATGTTGCCGTGCTTGAGGTAGTAGCTGGTCTTTTCGAAGCTGACGGCCACGGAGGCCGCCTTGCGCGCCAGCAGCGAAACCGCGCGGCCGGGCACCAGGTTGGCTTCGTGCATGACATACGGAACGCCGAGCTTCAAGGCCGCCTTGACGGGGCCGAACGAGGCATAGCTTCCCATGGCCAGCAGGACGGCGGGGGGCTTGGCGCGCATGGCCGCCAACGCCGTCCGGTAGGCGTGGAAAAGGCGGCGGATGGTCAGCAGGCTCCGCATGGAAACGCCGAATTGGAACCCTTCGGCGGGGATCGTGACGACGCGGCCTTTCCAGTTCTTGACGGCGTCGTGCTCGATGTCCTTGCCGGCGAGCCACAAGGTGACGTCGTGGCCGCGGTCGGCCAGCACCTGGGCGGTGGCCAATCCGGGGAAAATATGCCCGCCCGTACCGCCGCATGCCACCCCGATTTCCAGCTTTTCCCCCATAAAAACGCCCCCTTGAATGAGGCGCGTTTCTATCACGCAGCCTCCGGGAATGACACGCTAAATTGTTGCTGAACCCATTTATCTCCTTATAATCCCGAGCAATCAAACGGAGTTGCACGAATGGAAGACCTCGATCCGATCAAACTCAGGGCCGAACTTGACCAGTTCAAGAAGGAGAAGGAAAAGATACGCCAGCTCATGGGGCAGATCGGCGGCAAACACGCCGAAAAACAGGATCGCATGGCCAACCTGGTTTTCATTTCGGCCATCTCGCTGCTGGCCATCAACGACACCTTGCACCACGTCTTCCACATCCCGACGCCGGTGAGCGTGGACTTTTCCATCGGGCTCGCGGTGCTGCTCGTTTCGGTGAAGATCATCTGGATGATGCACAAATCAACGAAGGTGGAGCATTTCCAGTTCTGGATCCTCAACTCGATCGAGTTCCGGCTCAACGATGTGGCCAAGCAGCTGCGCAACCTCGAAAAGACCGTCAAGGACTACCACACCTTCGAGGAAGAGGTGAAGCAGCCGATCGTGCCGGTGATCAACGAAATGGAAGAATCCGGTCCAGCGAATCCGCCCCCAGCATAAGCATCAGCAGCCGGTCGACGCCCAGGGCGACCCCGCCCGACGGCGGCATGCTCCCCAGCGCGCGCAAAAAGGCCTCGTCGATGGCATACGCCTGTTTCCCCAGCGCCGTGCGGCGGGCCGCGCACTCCTCGAACCGTTGGCGCTGCTCGACCGGGTCCGTCAGTTCGGAATAGGCGTTGGCCAGTTCGATGCCGTCGATGTAAAGCTCCCACCGTTCGGCGAGCAAGGGCTGGCCCGGCTTGCGGCGCGAAAGGGCGGCGGCCTCCACGGGATAATCCTTCAGCACCACCGCCCCGCCGATCGCCTTCAGCGCCGGCTCCACCTTTTCCACCAAATCCAGATCGAAGCGATCCTCGTCATAGTGGCCCGCCGGATCCCAGCCCGCAAACCGCGCAAACGCCTCGGAAACCGTCAACACCTGCCAATCTCCGGGAAAATCCGGCCAGGCAAAATGGAGCAAGGCCTGGGTTTCCGCGAGGACATCCATGTAGTCGGCGTTGGCGCAATACCACTCGAGCATCGTGTATTCGGGATGGTGCAAGCGGCCGAATTCGCCGTGGCGAAAACACTTGCCCACCTCGAAGATCTTGCCGAGCCCCGCCGCCAACAGCTGCTTGTGGAAGATTTCCGGCGAGGTGCGCAGGAAGGCGTCGCCGCTCGGCTCCGCATCGATGTGCAGCTCCATGCAGGGGGTTGCGAGGCGGATCGGGGTTTCGACCTCGACATACCCGCGCGAATGGAAAAACGCCCGTATGTTCCGCATCAGCGCATCGCGCCCCTCAATCGCATCAACTAAACGCAACATACGCCTCCTTGCCCAAAACACATTCCCGGAAACGGGATTGACTAAAACTGGTGCTCTAACCCTGCGGAATTGTTCCAATGGTGGTTAGAGAATATTTTCAGCGATATTCGCTTTTGCATCCTCTTCATCCAATTGGATGGCGTGCGCCATCTCACCTTGCAACCATACTTCTCGCCGAGCGGATCGCTTGAAATTCGAAATAGCATAGCCATGAATGATCGCGATGTAATAATGCTCCCTGCCTTTTACATCGACACTAATCACATTTTCAAAATAAGAATCCGTGTTAGGCCAATCGATTGATAATCGATGAGTTCCAATAGGCAGACTGAAAGTAACCAAATCGTGATTTTTTAGCGCAGCAACTTTCCTGTCTTCCGCATAAATGTTTAGCCTTGGGGCCGTGGGTTCTGCATTAACCCGAAAAAGTGTCATCGTTGCATAATCTGGCGAGTCGGGGTGGGTTGGGAGATAAGCTTTGCTTGCACAACCAACCATTAGCACACACACGGCGAACATTAATCCATTAATAAATATCTTTTTCATTTATATCAAAATTTTGTCGTCTCGCAGTGCGCAATAGGTCAGCCTATGAAATTTAGAACTTCCACCCGTACTCTTTTTACCTTCCTCGTTGCCCGCTGCCCCTGCGGCGATCCCGGGCACGCCCCATAAAACGCGGGCACTCTATCCGCAAATCCCGGCGGTTGGAAATACTTGGTTGACGTATTTTATCGGAGGGGGCATCGGACGGTTCTCGTAGAAGAAACGTCCCGTCGCTTTTCCACACGCAACGAACGCCCCGCAGGGCACCGGCGCAGCACGCTATCGATCGAGATGAATGGTGGCCGGCGCACCCGCGTGCGCATGGGGGGAGATCCACACCTCGTACGCGGCGGTATCGACGCGCCAAGCCCCGTCCCGTCCGTAGTAGCCCAGCACATCGGGCTTCAGCGCGAAGGAAACGGTGCGCGACTCGCCGGGCTTCAGATGGATTCGTTGAAAGCCTCGCAACTCCTGATCGGGACGAATGCCCTGTGGGCAGGATAGCGCGCTGATGTAGAGCTGTGCCACCTCATCGCCCGCCACCTCGCCGTCGTTGGAGATGGTGGTGGAGGCTGTGGCCGGATGCCCGGCGGTTCCGGGCTCCACGATGGTTTCGCCGTAGCTGAAGCGCGTATAGGTCAGCCCATAGCCAAAGGGAAAGAGCGGCTCGCGGGTCATGTCGCGATAATCCTTGTCGCGGTCCGCGCGCTGGGTGCGCAACCGGTTGTACACCACGGGCACCTGGCCCACGGCGCGCGGAACCGAAATGGTCAGGCGACCGCTGGCGGCCACATCGCCCGAAAGCAGGTCGGCCAGGCCGTTGCCGGCCTCGATGCCGGGCTGCCAGGCGTAGACCACGGCGGCCGACGCGTCGACAAGTTCTGGAAGCGCCAAGGGACGGCCACTGAACACCACCGTGACCACGGGCTTTCCTACCGACAAGACCGCGGCCACCAGTTCGTCCTGGGTGCCAGTGAGGCCGAGATGGACGCGCGAGCCGGACTCGCCCGTCCACGCCGCCGTTTCGCCCACGGCCAGAATGACCAGGTCGGCGGCCTTCGCCGCCTCGATGGCCGCTTGCAGTTGATCGGCCTGGAGGCCCCGGTCGCCCCCTACCTTCACGATCGAACCATCTTCCAACGTTTTGGTTTTGGCACCCGTGCGCAACGATGCGCCAACAAAGGCGTGCGGACCCACGCGCTCGCCAAAGCGCCGCTTCAATCCGTCCCACAAGGTAACGACCTGTTTTTCATCGCCGCGGCACGACCAGCTTCCGAGCATTTCATCGGCATCGGTGGCAAAGGGGCCGATCACCGCGATGCGCTTCACGGAATCGCTGATCGGCAAGATCTGCTTCTGGTTCTTGAGCAGCACCGCCGACCGGGCAGCCAGGGTGCGGGCCAGCGCCCGGTCGTCCGGACGCAGGATCGACTGCTCCCAGCGCGCTTCGTCCGCGTACGGATGATCGAAGAGACCGAGCAGGAACTTGACGCGCAGGACGCGCCGCAGCGCTTCGTCCACCACCGACAGCGGAAGCTCGCCGGCGCGGATGCGGTCGGCCAGTTCGAGGTAGTGGGTCGTCTTCATTTCCATATCGTTGCCCGCCTCCAGCGCCAATTGGGCGGCATCGGTGAACGATGCGGCGTAGCCAAAATGCTTAACGCCTGCCACGGCGTCCCAGTCGCTGACCACAAAGCCCTTGAACCCCCATTCGCCGCGCAGGATATCCGTCAAGGTGTGCCGGTCGGCCGTGGCCGGAATGTGGTCGATGGTGTTGAACCCGCTCATCAGCGTGAACGCCCCCGCCGCAACCCCCTGGTGAAACGGTGGCAGGTGCAGGTTGCGGAGCGAAAATTCGGAGATTTCCGAGACGTTGTGGTCGCGCCCGCCGGTGCTTGCGCCGTAGCCGACAAAATGCTTCAGGCAGGCGGCCACTTTTCCGGGCGCCGCCGGGTTCGCGCCTTGGAACCCGCGCACCTGCGCCGCCACGCACAAGCCATTGAGGTAGGGGTCTTCGCCGCAGGTTTCAATCACGCGGCCCCAGCGCGGATCCATCGCGATGTCGCACATCGGGGCAAACACCCAGTCGATCCCCTCCGCACGCGCTTCCCGCGCCGCAACGGCCTGGGCTTTTTCGAAGAGCTCCGGCTCCCATGCGCAGGCCAAACCCAGGGAACTGGGGAAGACGGTGTGGCAGCCGTGGATCACGTCGTTGCCAAAGAGAAGCGGAATACCCAGCCGCGACCGCTCCACCGCGATCCGCTGCAGCTGGTTGCGCAGTAGCGGTCCGGCTGGCATCTGGTTGGAGATGTAGCTGCCGACACGTCCCTGCGCAATCTCCTCTGTGTACGTCTTTAAAACATCCTTCTTCGAGCGTTCCACGACCCCCTGCGACAGCTGACCGAGCTTTTCCTCCAGCGTCATCCGGGAGATCAGGTCCTCAAGACGTTGCTCCACGGCAAGCGACGCATCGCGATAGGACACCGAATCCCCGAGCTGGGCCGCCGCCTGCCACGACATCATTCCCACACACACGCCGACCCATGCGGCGGCCCCATTCCTGACTACATCCATAGCTGCTCTCCTGTTCTTCTTTCGGTTCATGCGCAAAAAACGCGGTTTATGGCGACGGGTTGCCGTCCCATTCATAGACCCGCACATAATCAACAAGGTATTGCTGCGGCAGCATGGCATCGTCGATGACCGGGCCGCCCCATTGTCCGCCGAGCGCCAAATTGAGGCGCAGAAAGTGCGGCTTCCGAAACGGATTGTCGGCTCCCGCCCCCGCCTCGTCCACCGCAAACGTGCAATACCTGGTTTTGTCGAAATAGAAATCGATACGATCCTCGAACCATTCGATGGCATAGACATGGAAGTCGGCATAGGGCTTTTCCACCTCCAGGAAACGGTGCGACATGCGGTGTTTTCCAGCCGCGGCATAGTGGACGGTTGCATGGATCCGGTCGGGCTCCTTGCCGACGAATTCCATGATGTCGATTTCCCCGCACTGCGGCCAGCCGATGTTGCCTTCGCCGGTACCGCAGGTCCAGATGGCGGGCCACACGCCGACGCCGTGCGGTATCCTGGCCCGCACCTCCACCCGACCATACCGGAACGACATTTTTTTGCGCGTGGTCAAGCTGGCCGAGGTGTAATCGGCATACGCGCACTGCGTTTTCCAATTAACGGAATCCGGTACATGGTGCCGGTTCTGGAAGCGCTCCTTCCGGCCCTCGATGACGAGCATTCCGTTTTCGACCCGGGCATTTTCCCTTCGGTTCCGCGTGTAGTACTGCATCTCGGTGTTGCGGACAAAGCCCTCCTCGCTGCCCCATTTTACGGCATCCGGCATGCCGTCGACCTCAAACTCGTCCGACCAAGCCAGCCTCCACGATCCGGCATGAAGCTCTGAGACAAGCCCCGCCAGCAGCCATCCCGCCAACCACACGTTCTTTATAGTGGTCCGTTTCCACGTCATAACGCATTCCCCCGTTCCGCCTGGCCGATGGATTCGCCGGAAACCGGCGATAGGTCGACGGGACAAGGCTCCATGTTGCCTTGGTAGCGGTTACCTTCCACCGTGTTTCCGTTCACAGACATCTTTTCCATGTTTTTATAGCCGATGGACGAACCGATAGCGGTGAAAGCATTGTTGCTTATGGTGCAGTTTTTGGGCCAGCCGGGGCCCCACCAGAAGCATGCGATGGTGGTGGGACGTTCGGCGGCGTGCAACGCGATCAGCGATGCCAGCATCAGGGTGGTGGCGAGCAGGATAGTATGTTTCACAGAGACCTTTATTTCTTAGCTTTTCGTTTTTTCGTTGAACCCTTCGGTGCGTCGCCGAATTCATTATCTTCAGAGTCGCCGCCTTTGCCCTTCACCATTTTGGCAAGCGGTGCTTTCTGCTCCCAAGAAATCGACCGATCGAACAGCTCGGAATATTTTTCGTAGTCGTGATCTTTCGCGAGATTACGGACGAGGTTGGCTAGCTCCTCATCATAGTGCTGACGGAGCGCGGTAAGCGCTTGGGCATATTCTGGATTCGAGACCTCATTGACCATTTCGTATCGGTCGTTACTCAGATGGAACAGCTCCTCCGTCGGCTTCATGCCGTCGCCGTAATACCAGTAGATATATTTCCATTCAGGAGTGACCATCGCCATCGACTGCGCAGAAGCCGTTCCCCAGAAATTGAACAGCGGCAGAAAATCGCGCACTTTGCCTTGCGGATTGGCGAGTAGCGGAAGGAGGCTTAGTCCATCGATTTCAGGTGCCATTTCTCCTAAAAGAGCCAATATCGTTGCCGCGATATCGGTATTGCCCGTGACGGCTTTACAAATCTGCCCGTTTTTCGCCGCAGACCGGCGCGGGTCATAGACGATGAGCGGTGCTTTCGAGCCTTCTTCGTACGGTACCACCTTGTCGCCGAATCCGTGCGATCCGGCGTTATATCCGTTGTCGGAGGTGAAGAGGATGACGGTGTTTTGATCGAGTCCCTGGCGCACCAGTTCTTCACGAATCATCCCGACGGCGGCATCCACGCCCGTAATCAGCGCATAATACTTCGCGGCCGTGCCATCGAAATCCTCGATCCATTCGCGATATTTGGTGGCCGCGCGACTGGTGAGAGCCTGCTGCGACAGGTGTTTGCCGTTTTCTACGCCATAGTTCGGCGGACGCGTGAAGGTCTTTCCTGCGTAGAGTTTTAGATCAATCGGATCGGGCGTATAGGGCATGTGCGGGGCCTTAAAGCTGATGCTCAGGCAGAACGGCTTTCCGCTTTTTTTGGCCGCCTTCAGAAAGTCCTGTGCCCAAGCGCCATACGCTCGCGAACAATGCGGATACTGTGTTGCATACTTTGCGATGCCGGTGTTTTTTCCCGTCTCGTAAGACGTCTGCCCAGGCCCACCAGCCCATTGGTCGAAGAGCGGCTGTAAGGCCTCGTATCTTTCGTTTTGCAGATCAAATCCAGCCTTGCCGGCAAATCCCGTGAAATAGCCCGCCTGCCGCAGCAGCATCGGATAGGATTTTTCGAGGAAGCGCCTCTCCAGATCGCCGTGGCTGAAGTTGCAACCGTGGCGGTATTCGTAGAGTCCGGTCAGGAGCGTGCAGCGGCTCGCCATGCAAATGGAGGTCGTGTCGTAGTGATTCATGAATCGGATGCCATCCTGTGCGAGCCGATCGATGTTGGGCGTAATCACATCCTTGTTGCCGCTATAGCCGACCGCGCCCGCGGCAAGGTCGTCGGCGAGCAGGAAAATAATATTTGGCCGCGTCTCGGCGGCACGGAGTACGGTCAGCGATGCGAGCAACGAAATTCCTATTGCGAGAAGGGTATGTGCAGATTTCATATTACTTTTCCACTTTCCTGTTTTTCTTCTTCTTTTCCGGGGAATTATCGCGTGAAGCCATTCTAGCGCCAAACTGACCAGTTCGGCTCATTTGCCGCCGTCCGGCAGCGACGATTGGAAGCGATAGGTCCCGGACTCCACGGCGAAGACCGCAACGCCACGGTCCATGCGCACGAAACGCACACCTGCGGCTGCGCCCGCAGGCTTGCCCGATTCCATCACTGCGGCGGCATCCCGTGCCGGCACCTCCACCGTCGCGGTGGTGTTGGCAGGAACGGTGACCTCCATCGTCACGGTCGTGCCTTCCCGTTTCCACGCGCTGACTATCGACCCGTGGATGGAGTCGTAGCTGGCCTTGGCCCAGGTCAGACCTTCGCCGAGGACCGGCGCGATGCGGAGGGCCTTGAAACCAGGCCCAGTCCCGCTGATGCCGCCGACGCAGCCATACAGGTATTCGCCCACCGCACCAAAGGCGTAATGGTTGAAGGAATTCATCCCGGAATCTGCGAATGTCCCATCCGCCTTGATGCCGTTCCAGCGTTCCCACATGGTCGTGGCGCCACGCCTGACTTGGTAGATCCACGAGGGGAAGTCCTCCTGCAAGAGCAGGCGGTAGGCGAGATCGTCGCGGCCGGCGAGGTGCAGCCCGGGCAGCAGGCGCGGCGTGCCGATGAAGCCGGTTGCGAGATGGTCGTGAAACCGCGTGATCTCTTCGGCGAAACGCATGCTCATCAATTGTCGTCTCTCATCCGGCACCAGGCCCATGGTGAAGGCCAGGGCGAAACCGGTCTGGCTGCTCTTGGCGATGCGGCCCTCCGCGTCGATGTAATTGGAGATGAAGGATTGACGGAGGCGTTCCGCTTCGGCGCGGTATTCCGCCGCGTCCCGCGCTTCGCCGATGGCCTCGGCCATCTCGGCCATGAGCCGGAAATCGTAGGCGTCATAGGCCAGTCCGATGACTGGATTATCGGCTCCACCGTCGAGATTCAGCCAGTCCCCATTGCCGATCTTCCCACTGTGCCGACCGTCGGTGATCTGGGTCTTGAGGAAGGCGAGCATGCGTCGCATAGCCGCGTAATGATCGCGGATCACCCGCACATCGCCGGAGGCCTGCCACATCCGGTGGACGCAGATGATGCCCGCATCGGCCCAGCCGGTGTTGTAGCCATCGCCAGGGCCGAAGGTCGGGGCGTGGTCGGTGAAATGGCCGTCGGGCTGCTGCGCGTCCACGATGTCCACCAGCCATTTGCTGAAGAAGGCCGCAACATCACCGCAGGAGATCGCCGTCGGCATGAAGAAGTTCATGTCGCCGGTGTAGCCGCAGCGTTCATCCCGCTGGCAGCAGTCGGTGGGCACGCCCATCAGATTGGCGCGCATGGACCAGTGGATGTTCAGCGCCAGGCGGTTGAGCTCATCGTTCGAGCAGGTGAAGGTCCCCGTCTGGCGGTAGCTGGTGTGGAAGACCCGGCCGGTGATCAGATCCAGCGGCGGCGGCGCCGTGAGGCCGCGAACCTCGACGTAACGGAAGCCCTGGTAGGTGAAATGCGGTTCGAAGATCTCCTCACCCTGGCCCCGGCAGGTGTAGCGCACGATCTGGCGATCACCCTGGCTCAGATGGCCGGCGTGGAGGTTGTCCATGTACACGGTGCCGTCCGGATTGAGCACCTCGTTGTGCAGCAGGGTCAGCGTGGTACCGGCGGCGGCCTGGACTTTCAGCCGGCACCAGCCGGCGATGTTCTGGCCGAGGTCGAACACGTAGACGCCGGGTTTCGGCTCGGTCACCGCGATTGGGGTGATCTCCTGCGTCACCCGTATCGGCTCGCTGCGCTGCCACACCAGGGCGCCGACCGTGGGCGTCGCGACGGTGGCCGGCTGCCAGGCCAGATCAGCAAAGGTCGCAGTATCCCAACCCGGCATCTCCAGACGCGCGTCATAGGTCTCGCCTTCGAAAATGCCGGAGAACCGCATCGGGCCCGCATCCGTCACGCGCCACGAACCGTCTGTCGCCACCACCTGGAGCGAGCCGTCGTCCCGCTCGATCTCGAGCTGCGCCAGCAAATAAGGTTGGATACCGTAGATGGGGGACAGCTTCGCTTGCCACTTCTGCCAATCGCCACAGTACCAGCCGTTGCCCAGGATGGCGCCGATGGCGTTGGCGCCGGGTCGGATCAACGAGGTGACGTCATAGGTCTGATACTGGACGCGCTTGTGGTAGTCGGTCCATTCCGGTGCCAGCAGATGGTCACCGACCCGCGTGCCGTTGAGACGCAGTTCGTAGAGCCCGAGGGCCGTCACATAGGCGGTGGCGCGGCGTATGGGCTGATCCAGGGCGAAGGCTTTGCGCAGATAAAGCGGACGCGGTGCCGCATCACGACGGGCTTTCGAGAGCGGCTTGCCACGTTTCTTCGGGGCAGGTTCCTGGACTGCCGCTGGTGGCGGGACTGCCGTTGGTGGCGGGAGTGCTTCCGCGCCGATCCAGGTCGCACGCCAATCGTCGGGCACGAGCAGGCCCATGCTCCAGCATGCGGGCGTGCTCCAATCGGATGGCCGCCCGTCTTGGTCCCAGATCCGCACCTTCCAGTGGCAGCGTTGTCGCGAGACCAAGGGCGTTCCCGCATACTCGATCTGGTTGGACGCATCGCTGGCGATCCTGCCGCTGTCCCACAGGCCACCCTGATCCTGGGCCAGCCGTTCAGGAGTCGAGGCCACCACGATGCGGAAGGCGGTCTGCCGCGCTCCCCGGCGATCGTCGCGCATGAGCCAGGATAGACGCGGCTGCGCCACATCCATGCCCAGCGGATCCACCCGGTATTCGCAGCGCAGGGTGTCGATGGAGGTGTCCGCCGCAGCGACAGACGCCAGCAACACAGCGATCAGTACCAGACAGCAGCGGCGATGCATCATAAACTCCCCGTAGGCGCAATGGCGTAGGCGCAGCATCATGACGGTTGACCCAGGATTTTGCCCGCGATTCTAGCACGATGTTGCTCCAGAAGCGTCAGAGGGAAGCCCTTGGCCTTGAGTTCTTCGCCCATCTGCTTCAGCACCTCGACGTCGATGGGGATCAGCGATCCATCGGGCAGGGGCGCAAGATTCAGCAACAGATTGGCCTCGAACTGTGCGGAAAATGCCAGCATTTCACGCAGCCCTTTGAGCCCTTTGTTCTTTGTCTCCATGCCTTTCTTGTAGCCCCAGCCACCACTCAGAGTCTCGCAGATCTCCAAGGGCACGCCGCGCTTGCGGGCCGCCACCATGGCCGCCTTGTTCGTCAGGAACTGGCCATGTTCCGGCGCATTGAAATCCTCGGTCCCGGTGATGCCCCACTTGGCCGACACCAGACATTGGGGCTGCAGGCGGTGGATGAGATCGTAGGTCTCCTGCGGCTTGAAGATGTCCTGATGAGCGGCGGCCTCGGGCGGCGCGTCGAACCAGATGGCCGCCACCGGGCCGTAGGCGGTGAGCAGTTCGGTGATCTGGGCGTTGACGTAGGCGACGTAGCGCGACATGTCGTAGTCGGCGCCGGTGTGGTACCAGGGATCCGGCGGATTGTAGGCCGGACGCGCCACCTTCAGATCGAAGACGCTGTCCTGATGCCGCCAGTCCCGACCGTAGGAATAGTAGTAGCACATGCCCAGACCCTTGCGCTGGCATTGGGCGGTGAGTTCCGCCACCAGATCACGTTTCGCTGGCGAGTTGGTGCTTTTGAAGTCGGTCTGCTTGGTATCCCACAGACAGAAGCTGTCGTGATGCCGGGTGGTGAGGGTGATGTATTTCATCCCCGCCGCGAGGGCGACCTCGGTGATGGCGTCGGCATCAAATTTCACCGGGTTGAAGGTGTCCTTGAGCTTCTCGTATTCCTTCACCCGGATCTGTTTCCTGAATTGCACCCACTCGCCGTCCGCGAGTTGGCTGTAGACGCCGTAATGCATGAAGAGGCCGTATTTTGCCGCCATGAACCATTGCACGGCGGCCTTGCGCGGATCTTGCGCATAGAGCGCCTCGTAGCCTTTCAGATACGTCGGCATCGCCGCCGGAACGGAATCGCCCTCGGCGCTCCAGCCGGAACGGGGCAGCAGACCCAGGGTGCCAGCGGCGCCGAAAGCAGAACATTTAATAAAGTCTCGTCGGTTCATGGTCATTCGCCTTTCTTGGAGGAATTAGAAGCACGATTGCCCGCCCATTTTTTGCTCGGATAAGGTTTTACTTGGGCACGCTTTGCCCAGGTTTCCCATTGGGCAGAGAGGCTCTTGACCTTTTCCGGTTTCAAGGCGGCGAGATTGTGGATTTCGGAGCGATCAGTGCTCAGGTCGTATAGTTCCCAGAGACCTTTCATCCCAAGGCGCACCAGCTTCCAATCTCCAACGCGTACCGCGGCATTGCCTTCGTGTTCCCAGAAGAGAGCCTCCCGAGAAATCGGAGCATCCGTGAAGACGGGCACCAAACTGCGGCCTTCCATGGGGGAAATGTCGGCCCCGTTGAACTGCTTGGGATAGGTCGCTCCGGCTAATTCCACACACGTCGGCATGAAATCGATGATGTGACCGACTTGTCGGCGTAAGGCCCCGGCGTCCGTGATACCCGCAGGCCAATGGACGATCAGCGGGGTGGAGACGCCGCCTTCGTGATTGTAGCGTTTAAACATATTAAACGGGGTGTTTTCAAGGGTTGCCCAGGATTCACCGCAATACACACTGGAAGTCCCGGAACCCGGCTCCTTTCCTTCCAAAAGACCTTCCGGTCCCATTTCAGCACTCCCGCCGTTGTCACTGAGAAAAAAGATCACCGTATTATCGAGCACTCCGCGACTGCGAAGCGCCTCGACCAGACGACCGATGGCGGTGTCCATATGCGTCAGTGTGGCGGCATAGGTCGCCATGATGTGATCGAAGCGGTCGCGCTCGGTTTCTGATAACGAGTCCCAAGCTTTCACCTCGTCCTGGCGGGGTGAGAGGGCGACTTTGGGATCGACAATGCCCAGTTCGATTTGTTTCTTCAGGCGTTGCTCGCGCAGGGCATCCCAGCCTGCGAGATAGTTGCCGCGAAAGCGGGCGATTTCTTCCTGAGGGGCTTGGAGCGGGAAGTGGGGAGCGTTGTAGGCGAGGTGGAGGAAGAAGGGTTTTTTCTCCGACAAACTTTGGTCAATAAACCGGATGGCAAAATCCGTGCAGAGATCGGTGGTATACCATTTGGCGGGAATCTGCGGATCTCCGGATGCCAAGGCGACTCCATCCAACCGCCAGGAAAGGTTGGGGGTATCTTGATAATATCCGCCTTTGCCGGACATGTTGAGGCTGCGAGTAAAACCGCGATCCTTAGGAGCGGCACCGTGTTCCCAACCGACGTGCCACTTGCCGCTGATCGCCGTGAAATAACCGGCGCTTTGTAATACTTGACCTAGGGTCACACAGTGCTCATTGAGGTAGCCTTGGAATCCCGGGGTTCCCAAATCTTCCACCATATGACCGATGCCCGCTTGGTGCGAATAGAGTCCCGTTAAGAGAGCGGCCCGGGAAGGACAGCAGCGCCCGGCGTGTAGAATTGAGTGAAGCGCAGTCCTTTGGAGGCGAGTTGATCCAGATGGGGGGTAGGGATTTCGGAGCCGTAACAACTGAGATCGGAGAAGCCCATGTCATCCGCCAAAATGAGAATGATATTGGGCTTATCGGCGGCGGGTAACGCGGCCAGTGGGGCCAACATCAGGGTGGTGAGTAGGATTGTATGCTTTATGGTTATATTTCTCATTTTGATTTCATTTTTGAGCACTTTTCAGCTCAATCAACTGGCGATCCGATCAACAACATTTGTTCTACTTATTAAATCTGAAGTTTATTCTATTTAGAGCGGTCTTCACTGGATATCCGGTGTAGTTCATCCGCCATGCGCGAAGCCACTTCGGGATTCTCGCGGATCACGTTGAAATGTTCGCCGATATCGTTCTTCAGATTATAAAGCTGAGCCTTGGGCGCATCAGGCTTGAACTGACGATGCTCGATGTCGCTATTGGTTTCACCGGCAAATTGCAGGGCCGACGGGCCGCCGAGCAAGTGTGTTTTGTTCTTAGTAAACCCGCCGCCACCCTGCCCATCAATGTACATCCAGTCGCCCTGGCGAAGGGCCATGCATTCCTCTTGGCTGGGGCACACCACCAGTTGTTCACGAACCAGCTTCTCTGGATTCCCCACCAAGGCCGGCAACACATTGAGACTGTCGCGTTTGTCCGTGTCCGCGAGTTGGTCGCCGGTCAAGGCTGCGAAGGTTGCCAGCATGTCCACCAGACAGATCAACTGGGAGGAGGTGGAAGCGGCCTCGATCTTTCCCGGCCAGCGGGCGATGAAGGGGATGCGATGCCCGCCTTCCCAGGAATCGAACTTGAAGCCCAACAGCTCGCCATTGAGACGATGCCCCGCCTTGACCGCTTCCTGACCACCCAGGTTGAGCATGCCGCCATTATCGCTGGTCACGATGAACAGCGTGTTGTCGGCGATCTTCAACTCGTCGATGGCACGCGCCACCTCACCGACGATCCAGTCGAACTCCTGGACATAATCGCCGTAGACACCGCAGCCGCTGGTTCCTTTGAAACGTGGACTGGGCGTGAAAGGGTGATGGATGAGGGGCGTGGCGAAATAGCAGAAGAACGGCTGCTGTTGCGCCTTGATCCAGGTGACCGCCTTCTCGGTCAGCTGCGGTCCCAATTCCTCATCTTTGTACAAGGCATGGGCCGCCTTGCCGCCTGACATCGTATCTCTCTTGGTCATCTTCTCCGGAAACGGCTGGGTCGGCGGCTTGCCGCCATACACCAGTGGATCGGCGGGATCCAGGCCAAGCACCCGATGATCCTCCACCAGCACGAAGGGCGAATGGCTGCTCACCACGGGAATGCCGAAATAATGATCGAAACCGACTTCCAAGGGACCTGGCTTAAGGTCCTGGTTCCAGTCGGGTTTTTCCGTACCGAAACCGAGGTGCCATTTGCCGAAGGCTGCGGTCGCATAGCCCTGGCGCTTGAGCAGGCTGGAGATGGTCAGGCGCTTGGTATCGAGCACCAAGGGCGAGGCGCTGAAAATCGGTTTCCACAGATTTTTGCGGAAAGGATATTCACCGGTCAGCAGTGCATAGCGCGACGGCGTACATACCGCCGAGGCGGAGTGGGCATCCGTGAAGCGACGCCCCTGCTGGGCCAGATGGTCGATGTTCGGAGTCTTGATCTTGGTCGCGCCATAGCAACCGGTGTCGCCATAGCCGAGATCGTCCGCCAGAATGAAGACGATGTTGGGACGCGTCTCCTCCGCGTGAAGGGGACTCAGTATCGCCATAAACCCAACCATCAGAAGACTACATTTAGTCTTCATTTTTTGACCTTTTCTTCTTCTTTGATTTTCCCTTTTCCCCAACAACAAATGGCTGATTTGGCTCCATTTTATGGAGTAATTTTTCGTCCGGTCCGCCGCCAAATTGTTTCCAGTACAACTCTTTCATGGGATTGATCTTCGGCCCGACAACGTCTTCGTTCACCAGCATTGGCTGTACGTTGTTCCACCACTGGTCGTAGGCCGCACGCAGCTTTTCAACCACTTCAGGATGTTCGGCGATGACGTTGGTGGTTTCGCCGGGATCGGCCGTGAGGTCGAAAAGCTCTTCGTTATTTACCAGTGTGAAGCGCGAATTCTGGATCGCACATTTGAGGTACTTCGATTCGCTGGCCTTTCCTTTTTCCCAGCGTCCGGTGTTATGCACCAACACGCGATCCTTCCAATCGGTTTTCGGATTTTTGAGTAACGGCAGCAGACTACGTCCCTCAATCTGTTTTTTCACCTCATCCGACAGCGTTGCCCCGGTGATTTCGGCCAGCGTCGGAAAGATATCCATATGCGCGCTCAGGGCATCGCACTCGACATCCGCCGGAACACCGCCCGCCGGCCAACGAACGAAACACGGCGATCGCGTTCCGCCCTGATACGTTGCGCCCTTTCCGCCCTTCATCCCGGCATTAAAAATTTTAATCCCGGCCGTGCCACCGTTGTCGGTACCGAGATAGATGACCAACGTATTGCTTTCGATGCCCCACTCCTTGAGCTTGGCCAGGAGGTTACCAAAGTTGGTATCGACGTTTTCCAACATGCCGTAAAACTTCGCAATGTCCTCCGTCACACCGGGTTTGCCGAGATACTGCTGATAATAGCTTTCCGGCACGACATGCGGACCATGCGCGGCGTTGGGCGTAATATAGGCAAAAAACGGACGATTCGCCTGACGCTGGGTATCCATCCAGCGAATCGCCTGGGCAAAAAATAGATCGGTGCAATAGCCTGTGTTTTTCTCAAATGTTCCGTTGTGCCACAGCGTCGGATTAATATTGGAATTGCCCGGCGCGTCACCGCACGAGCCCGGGAAGGTTTGCCCAATACCGCCAGCCCCATGAATATACACTTCGTCAAAGCCGCGATTTTCCGGCCGATACGCCTCCTCGTCACCGAGATGCCATTTGCCAAAAACACCGGTCGTATAACCGACGGTCTTGAGCATTTGCGGCAAGGTGAACGTTTTAATGTTCATCCGCTCGCGCTCCAAAATGGTATGCGTGACGCCATTTTTGAACTCATGGCGACCGCTCATCAGCGCGGAGCGGGTTGGTGCACACGTCGGGCTGACGTGGAATTGCGTGAACAGCAACGCCTCCTTTTTGAACGAATCGACCGACGGGGTATGCATGATGGGATTGCCTAAACAGGCATAATCGCCATAGCCGATATCATCCGGCATGATGAGAATTATGTTGGGTGTTTCGGCGGCGTGCAACGCAGCCAGTGGTGCCACCATCAGGGTGGTGGCGAGCAGGATCGCATGTCTCATGTTTATTGCTTCGCCTTCTTTTTTGTCTTCTTTGGTTTCTCGCTACCGGGTGCTGGCGGAGTCCATTCGGCGGGGGTTGGATTGGCGACAACCAGCGGATAAGCGTCGGAATAGCGGGCCATTTCACTAGAAAGCAAGGTGGTCATTTTGGCGAGCTGAGTGGCTTGTTCGGGTTGATCCGCGAGGTTGTTCAACTCATGGGGATCGGCACGGAGATCAAAGAGCTGCGTCCGATCGACGAGCGGATAGCGAATGAGTTTCCACCGGTCGTCGCGGACGGATCGCTGACAGGTGCGGTAGCCGGTGTAGAGGACATCACGAACCTTCGTTTCCTTTCCAGCGATGATCGGTACCAGACTCTTGCCATCGACTCCGTCTGGAATTTTTGCGCCAGCAAAATCAGCAAAGGTCGGGAAAAGATCCATCAGGTAAACGAGCGCGTCGCTCTTGCCCTTCGGAATGCCGGGTCCGGCGATAACCAGCGGAACGTGCATGCCGCCAAACTCATAGAGATTTTGCTTCCCGAAAAGTCCGTGTTCGCCGAGCGAGAGACCGTTGTCGCCGCTAAAGACAATGATCGTGTTTTCCCACTGCCCACTGGCTTTTAATTCGTCAAAGATGCGCCCGATGTGGTGATCGAGTCCGGTAACGCACGAGTAGTAATCAGCGTTCTGCTGTTTCGTATCCTCCGGAGTGCGCGGCCAAGGCGCGAGCGTTTCGTCACGCACCGTCATCTCGCCGTTGTCGAAAGGATGCAGGGGCATGAATGCGGGCGATAGAGTAATTTTGGTGGGGTCGTAGAGCGCGTGAAACTGCGGTTCGGCAGAGCGCGGATCGTGCGGAACGGGCGGCGCGATGTAGATATAAAAAGGCTTGGTTTCGTGGCTGGCCTCGCGCGATTTGAGAAATTCTATGGTGCGATCGGCGAGTCGCTGGGCGCAATGGGCGCGATCGGTTTCGGGCGTCTTGCCTTTTGCATCATCAATGACGCTGGTCTCAAACTCCTTTAGACCCGGCGGGAATCCGTTGCCTTGTTTGCCGGTATGCCAGGTTTGATAGCCGGCCCCCGCGATCACACGCGGCAGAAAGGTTGCAGGATCGGCGGCATTCGATGCCGCCGCCGGTGCTCCGGGGATGCGCTGCCACGAGCGTCCGGTGAGCAGCATGGTACGACTCGGCGTGCAGACCGCGCCGATCATAGACCCCATCGTATAGCAATGCGCAAAGGTCATGCCGCGGTCAACGAGCGTATCGAGATTGGGCGTTTGGAGCATCGAATTACCAAGTGCCCGCAAACCGTCTGCACGATGGTCATCGCCGTGGATGTGGAGAATATTGGGTTTTACTGGAAGGGACGCGTCTGTTGCGGACAACACCACCAGCTGTGCCAACAGAGCGATACTTAGCACGAGAATGGCATGCGTATATCTCATATTTTTTTCTCCTGTTTATTATTGTTAATCATTAGAAAAATTTACCGTCGCCTCAGTTCCCAGCGTCACCGGCCCCAGCAAACCCGATGGCAGAAGCGGACTCTCCTTGGTGAAATAATTCCAGACGACAAATCCCTGTCGTCCTTGAGAAGGCCGAGATTGCCCCGACAGAAACCAATCGGGAAATCTCACCAGCGGACGCCCGGCGTCCTTTCCCACCAGTTCTGTCGGTTTGCCCCAGACCACATCCAACGGCTCTTGTTCATCTCCAATCAACCGATTGGCCCACGTGTTGGTGACTTCGATCTCCACCCTGTTTTTACCCGGATGCAACGCCGCAGTTACAGCCGGAGAATCCAGCCGAAAGGGGGCATGCCACAGCACGCCTAGATCCGATCCATTGACACGAATCGCAGCGATATTCTTGACCTCCCCCAGATCCAGAAAAATTCGCCGATTCGGAGCAAAAAATTCGACGGGCACCTCAATCTCCACGGAATAGGTCGCTGTGCCGGAAAAATAACGCATCGCAAGATCTGCGTCTTGACTCCACGAGGTGAGCGTTGGAAAGGATTTTTCAAATCGCGGTGCGGTAGTGGCCGGGGCAAAAACCACTTGCCAGGGCCCGTGCACGTTCAACGGCGCAGGCATAACCGGCACAACCATCTCCACGGATTTACCTGAATTCTTCTGCAAGCGATACGTGCCCGCCTCTCCCGTGAATAACGTTCCCTGCGTTCCTTGAAGCTCCACCCAGGCGGTCTTATCCATCTGGCCATCACGGCTGATCGCCGTCACCGCCTCACCCCCGCTGACTGGCGTGCGGAAGATCACAAAGACAGATTGCAATCCCTCCAGCACGAGATCGACTTCCGTGCGTCCGTCTACTTGGCGAAATCGTCCGAGCACGAAATGCGAGCCATCTTCCGCCTGCCAACGCTCCGGTTGCTTGCCACGGACACGGAACGAAGGAGTCAACGTCAGTCGCTTCTCGCTCACATTCGCGAGGAAATAAATCTCAGCCTCCCCGTCGCGACGATGAATCCAACGCAGCTCTTTCGTCTCATCCGTGGCACCAAAACGCAGATCTTCCGTGATTCCGAACGTGCGCTTGGCGTCCTCGACCGTGCCCAAAATCACCTGCCCCTTGCCAACTCGATGAACGAGGGAATTTTCACCCTTACCGTCGCCCCATAATTTCGCAGCCATTCGTTGCACTTCAGCATCACAGGCGGGATACTCTTTCAAACTAGGAGAGGCTTCTGGCTTAGGCCCCACAATGGTTGCCCCCGCATTCACCAACTCTTCCAATTTTCGCACTACTTCCGGGAGCATGGTCTTGCGATCGGGCAACACCAGAAAGGGATACCGACGTCCACTAGGCAGCACGATCTCGCCTTTATCGACTCGCACCTCGTTGACGAGACATAGCCATGAAATGGCATCGCCCCCTCCAGCTCCTTCCAATCCCACCCCGTTGTCCGTGACCGGTTCCCCTCGTTGAAGCAGGGCTTGGCAGCGCTGTAAATATGCAATCCACGCCTTACCCGGTTCGAACCAAGTCTGGGTTCGGCCAAAATGGGTTCCCCACCACCCCATGGTCATCCCCGGCTTAAAACGATCTTCAAACGGTTGTTGGACCCAATGATGTAAGACCATCCGATTAACACCTGTGGCAAAGGCCGCATCGCCGCACGGCTTGAGAAAAGCAGGATCCTCTGTCCAGGCACTGTCGGAAGGCTTCCCTGTAAAGGCCTCGGCTGCCAATACCTGCTGGCCAGCGGCGCGGGCGGCGGCAGAGGCGGCGCCTCGTCCACCTCCTGTGTTATTGTTGCTCCAGAACTCGATCATCGGCACATCGGCCAAGGCGGTCCCAGAGACGGTATCGAAAGGCCCTTCGTAGGCCTCAAAGTGCATTTCCAACCCCGCTGCCTGCATCAGGGTCTTCCCTTGGACAAAATGATTCTCATAATAAAGTTGAGCGATTAAATCGAAGTAGTCCCGCTGAAAACGTTGCTCCAGAGGCGTCAATTTTTTCGCCTCTTTTTCGGCTTTTTCCTTTTGCTTCCCCCACTTCGGAGGGGGGGTGGCTCCTGTCTTGGCAAGCCAAGGCAGACAATCATAGCCGTATCGCTGTTTAAACAGATCCCGCATCCCTTCGGTCCAGTTTTGAGGGCCGGCTTCATAACTATCCAGCGTCAGATAATGGAACGAGGTGCCGCAGTATGATCCGAGATGTTCCTTGATTGGATTAATCACCTGCTGCCAGTGATAGAGGGAAGGTGCTGCTCCCATTTTATCCACTTCGAGAGCGGTGACGCCTTCAGGCAGCGGATGAGGAGATTTCCCCGTCGAACCATGTCCGATTCGATGGATCGTCCAAGTACCGGCAGGAACCTGCCAGTTGAGCTGCCCCTCCGCATTCATCTTTCCGGTCAACTCGACCGCCTCCGTCGTCTCATGGCTTCCTGCTGGTAGAGCGATTACGGCGATCTCCTTGTAAAAGGAATCGGTCTGATCCGGAACCTTAGGGCGAGGTAATATCATCGGTTCCATCGTGGGGCCCTTCACGGTGAGTGTGCTGGAAACTAACTTTTGCATGGAGAGCTCCGGCGTCACCCAAGGCCCCCCCGTGGCCGAATAACCGACACAGTTATGCATCCCCAACTCCAATCCCAAACGTTGGGCCTCGGCCGCGGCATGACGCAGCAGTTCCCAATATTTCGGGCTACGATAGGTCTGATCGGGCCAGGGACAGTTGGCGATGGGAGCATCGGAACGCTGGACACTGGAAGAAAGATTAAAAATGGTTGCCCCGCCAATTCCCGAGGCCTTCATGGCTTCGAGATCTTTGGTGATCCCCTCCTTGCTGACGCACGTTCCCATCCAATGCCACCAGACGTGAGGTTTCGCCGCTTGCGGCGGATGATTAAAATCCTCCTCCAGCGTGGCATGCGACAGAACGTTCGTATCGCTGCCCATGAGATACGTCTCATGAGCGAACGTCGATTTAAGCATCGCCGAAACAAGCAACGCAGAGAGAACGTTGATCTTATACTTCATGTAGCTCCGTTTAGTTCGGATTTTCGCTACTCAACCCTGGTTAGCTTTTTTCCGGAGGCCGATGTGTCCAGCGTCGATTTTCCGGCCAGCAAGCCGTGCTGCGCGAGAAACCGATCGGCTTCTGTCAGGGTCAAATCAGCCCAAGGCTGGCGGCCGAAAAATCCGTGCTGCTGGTCCTCAGCAACCCACATTTCAGTTCCCGCACTGCCGAGTTGCCTGACCTTTGCGTACCACGCATCTCCAGCCGGCTTCCATTTGTCATCTTGGGTGCCGAAGAAAATGATCGCGGGAGGCAGGTTGGCCGGCACATAACGCAGGCCATCCACCGAAGGCGGATCATTGGTGGCAACCGCCAGTGCCGGGTTGAACAGCAGGTAGGCGACCACCGAGGTGTCGATGCCCGGCGGATCCTGCGGATCGTTGAGTTCGGGATTGGTGGTGGCCAAAATGCTGATATGCCCCCCGGCGGAGCCGCCGCCCGTAATGATCCGTTTGGGATCCACCCCCAATTCCGCCGCGTGCTGCTTCATCCAGCGGATCGCGCTTTTTGCATCCACGACACAAACCTCTTTTTTACTCAACCCGTCCGGGGAATTTTCACCCCTTTTGAGCATCCGGTAGTCGACGGTCGCCGCCACCAGCCCACGGCTGGCTAAATATTCGCAGGCATGCCGAAACTGCTTCAGGTCGCCGCCACCCCACCCCCCGCCGTGGAATAGGATTACGCCCGGCACCGGCTTGGCCTTGTCCTGATGGGCCGGGAAATAGATCTCGAGCGACCGGGGTTGTCCGGCGGAGGTCTTGTAGACGTAACTCTTTCCCGGCGGCGTTGCGATGGTTGACCGGTCGTCCGCGTCAAGCGCCGGAGCCGCCCGGACAACCGGGCTGCAAACGGCTAGCAGAATGATTGCCCGCACCATGCCATTCATTTTGTTTTTTACCTTCATGTGTTCTCCTGACTGTGTTTTTTTAATTTTCACGCTGGCTCTTGTTTTCCTTCGGAAGCACCGACTCGGCGGTCGCCGGCTTGAACTCGCCGAACGCGAACGGCAGCGACGACAAACCGTCCTTCAGCATGCGCTGCATATTCGCGGCGGTCTCGGGCTGCGCCGCCAATAGGTTGCGCGTCTCATACAGGTCGTTTTGGAGATCGTAGAGCTGGTCGGCGTCGTAATAGCATGGAAAATCGCGTTCGGAACGGAACGTGTTGAAGGTGGTGCCCCCGAGCCAGGAAAAGGTGCGTTCCCCGCTGTTTTGGGCGGTGCGCGCGGCGTCGGTCTTCATCCCCGCCTCCAGGGCCGGCGGCATCCGGTTGGCGATGTATTTCCAGCGTTCGGTCACGACGGCCTTCGAGTAGCCGATCTCCAGCAGCAGCGATTTACGCCAATCGGCCGGTTCGGGCTTGCCGAGCAACTGGGGCAGGAAACTGCGGCTGTCGACGGCGATATCGGCCGGCAGCGTACCGCCGGCGGCATCGACAAACGTCGCCGCCACATCGATGTTGGAGGTCAGGCTTTGCATGCGGGAGCCGGGCTTGATGCGGGCCGGCCAGGATACGATCGCCGGTTCGCGCGCCCCCTCGAAGACGGAGTTTTTCCCGCGCGAGGGATTGTCGCCCACAAAGAGGATGAGCGTGTTGTCGCGCACGCCCATGTCGTCGAGTTTTTTGAGCACGGCGCCGACGGCGTCGTCCATGTGGGTGGCCATCGCGTATTCCGGCGGAAGGCCCGCTTTTTCGAGGCGTTCGTAGATGCTGGCCCGCGAGGGCATGACCTTGGGGAGCTGGTCGATCAGCCCGGAGGAGGTTGCGCGCGGCTCCAGTTTCGACACGTTGTTATAAGGGTATTGATACTGCCCGTGCGGCACCGGCAGCGCCATGTAGAGGAAAAACGGCTTGGCCTTGTTCTGGTCGATAAATTGCAGTGCTCCTTCGGTCATCCATTCGAGGTTGAACACCGAGTTGCCAATGTTGATCCGGTCCACGAAATCCCAGCCGAACCCGTC
>JBGSLE010000335.1:0-10638 GCA_041740875.1 Pontiella sp.
AGCTATGCCCGGCTCGGCAACCCGCACCTGGTGATGGCTGGCTGCGAGATTCCGCCGGGCACGCCCGCCGCCAACCTCAAGGCGCTCTGCGAACCGCTTGCTTTCGCTCAAACTCCTGCGGGCGCATAGAAAACCGTTGCGCCCGCCCCGGCAAACCCGCGCGCAAACGACATAGACCAAAACGTTACGTTTACAACAGCGGCCTGCGGACCGTGGCCTCGCGCCATGCCGAACAGTTCCGTTTCAACCGGCCAACCCCATCCGTACAGCGCATATTTGCCAATCTATTTCATTTACAACCCTTGTTTGTAAATTAGATTAACAAACCTTTGATGGTAATAGTCCAATTCAGGGCACACGACCGGGGTTTGATGAAGGCAGGCTACCTCCGCCACCCGCAACCGAGAAAAGAAAACCGCGCATGAGACGAAAAAACCAGTTACACGCCTGCCTGGCCGCCCTGGCCTTGGGATTCGGCATGGCCGCCGTCGCCGCAGAAAAGCCCAATATCTTGTTCATCGCCGTGGACGACCTGCGTCCAGAGCTCAATTGCTACGGAAAAACGCAGATCAAATCGCCGAACATCGACCAACTGGCCTCCGAGGGAACGCTCTTCGGCCGCGCCTACTGCGCGGTGCCGGTTTGCGGAGCCTCGCGCGCCAACCTGATGACGGGCATTCTTCCCACCCCGACCCGGTTCGTGGCCGCCGGGACCCATATCGACAAGGACACCCCGGGCGCCACCACCTTGCCTCAATTATTTAAAGAGGCCGGGTACGTCACCCTCTCCAACGGAAAGGTGCTGCACACCCCTGAAGATACGCAGGAGAGAAGCTGGAGCGAAGCCGTCTGGAGACCCGGCCCCAAAGACCAACCCGGTTTCGATCCCAACCTGTACAGTATCGATCCGAAAACAAGGGAACAGCTCTCCTCCATCGGTCGCGGAGCGGTTTACGAAATGCCCGATGTGGCGGACGATCAATATCCCGACGGGCAAACCGCCCTCAAAACCATTCAGGATCTAAGACGGCTGAAGGAGGGCGGCAAACCCTTTTTCCTCGCCTGCGGCTTTTTACGGCCGCACCTCCCCTTCTACGCGCCCAAAAAATATTGGGATTTGTATGACCGCGAAACGCTGGAGATCGCCGATCATCTATCCAAACCCGAACGGGCTCCCAAAGCACTGAAAGGCTCAACCGAATATGCAAGCTACCATCAGGGCGAATATGAGGTTGGCTCGGAGGCCTGGCACCGGATGATGCGGCACGGCTACTACGCCTCCGTCAGTTATGCCGACCAATTGGTGGGTCAAGTGCTGGCCGAACTCGAAACGCTGGGGCTCGCCGAAAACACCATCGTGGTGCTGTGGGGCGACCACGGCTGGCAATTGGGCGAACATGGCTTCTGGGGAAAACACAACACCATGCACCTGAGCTTGCGGGTTCCGCTGATCATCAAAATACCCGGCAAGTCGGCGGGCCAAAAAACCATGGCGCTCGTGGAAACCGGCGACCTTTACCCGACGCTGTGCGAACTGGCAGGCCTGACGGTACCCGCATCGGTTCAAGGCAAGAGCATGCTGAAGCTGCTGGACCAGCCGGAACAACCCTTTCGCGAGGTCATTTATAGCCGTTTTCGGGACGGCGATGCGGTCGTAACCCGTGACTTCGCCTATACCTCCTTTGGCGCAGGCGGGCACATGCTCTACGACCACCGCAAGGATCCTGGAGAAAACACCAACGTGGCCGATCTTCCGGAATACCGGGAGACCCTCCAAACGATGCAGAAGCTACTGAAAGCGCGCATGGCCGAATCCGAAAGCTCCACCTATTCCTCGACAAAAAGGACACCGAAAAAATGAACAAGAACCTCTTCTTAATCACGTTGGCCGCGCTGGGCTGCGCGTGCGGCCTTCGCGCCGCAGATGCCAAAAAACCCAACATCCTGATCATCTGCGCCGACGACATGGGCTTTTCGGACGCCGGCTGCTACGGCGGAGAGATCCAGACGCCGAATCTGGATGGGCTGGCGGCCAACGGACTGCGCTTCACGCAATTCTACAACACGGCGCGCTGCTGGTCGTCGCGCTCCAGCCTGATGTCAGGGTTTTATGCCCAGGCCATCCGGCGCGACGCCTTTAGCGGAAACGAGGTGGAGAATGTCCCCGATGCCGGCGGAAAAGGGAATCGTCCGCGCTGGGCGCAGCTGCTGCCCGAATACCTGAAGCCGCTGGGATACCGCTCCTACCACTCCGGCAAATGGCACATCGATGGAAAACCCACGGGCAACGGGTTCGACCACTCCTACGAACTCGACGACCACAACAACTATTTCGCGCCGAAACGCCACTCGGAGGATGATAAGAACCTGCCCGCCATAAAATCGGGAACGCCGTTCTACACCACCTCCTTCATCGCCGACGAAGCGATCAAGTTCCTCCAGGAACACGCGGAGAAGCATGCCGACACGCCCTTCTTTGAATACCTCGCCTTCACCTCGCCGCATTTCCCGCTCCACGCGCTGCCGGAAGATATTGCCGTCTACAAGGATCGCTATTCCGCCGGTTGGGATGTCGTTCGCCAGGCGCGCTATGAACGCATGAAGCAGATGGGCATCATCAACGGCAACCTCTCCCCGCTCGATCCCAAAGCCATTCCGCGGGTCGATGAGCAGGAGATGCAGAAAAAAATCCATCCGGACGAGGTCGGTCGCGCCGTTCCGTGGGACGGCCTGACCACCGGCCAGAAGAAGTTCCAGGCGGAAAAAATGGCGGTTCACGCGGCGATGGTGCATCGGATGGATATCGATATCGGACGCGTGCTCGACCAGCTCCGGAAGATGGGCGCGCTCGACAACACCATCGTCTTTTTCCTCTCCGACAACGGGGCGTCGGCCGAGCAGATCGTGCGCGGCGACGGAACCGATCCCGCGTCGCCGGCGGGTTCGGAGGACACCTTCCTAGGCATCGGTCCGGGCTGGGGCAGCGTCGCCAACAGCCCCCTGCGGATGTACAAGAAATGGAACCATGAAGGCTGGATCGCCACGCCGCTCATCGTCTCCTGGCCCGCCGGGCTCCGCACGTCGAACGAACTGCGCACCACGCCGGGCCATCTGATCGACATCGTGCCGACGGTGCTGGAACTGGCCGGCGCAAAACAACCGGCAACCGTGGCCGGACTAAAGACGCCGCCGCTCCAAGGCAAAAGCCTGGTTCCGGCTTTTGCCAAGGAGTTTTCCATACCGCGCGAATACCTCTGGTGGAGCCATTCCGGCAACCGCGCCATCCGCATCGGCGACTGGAAGCTGGTAGCCAACGGGAACGCGCCGTGGGAACTCTACGATTTGGGCGCCGACCGCTCCGAAACCAAGAACATGGCCGCCGCCCATCCTGAAAAAGTGCAGGCCATGGAAAAGGCATGGATACAACATGCAAAGGAATTCCTGGAGCTTGCCCGGCAGGACGCCCCGCCGGCATCCCCGAAAAAGGCGAAAAACCGCAAAAACAAAGCCGACGAAGAGTAGGTTCCCCACCGCTTCCAACCACCCTGCAAAAAAGGATCCCCGCATGAATAAAAATCTATGCTGCATCATCGCCGCCACGGTGCTCGCCGCCATCCATAGTTCCGCCGACCAGCCGCAAAAAAAGCCAGAGGGCACCATCTCCCCCGAACGGATGCAGCAGGTCTATGACGAGGTCAAGACCCCCTTCAAGCATGGCGTCGTCATCCGCGGCGAAGAGAACCAGCTGGTCGATTGCCCCAGCGTCTTCCGGAAGGACGGCGTTTGGTACATGCTCTATGTCGGCGCCTCCAACAAGATCGGCTACGAAACCTTCCTTGCCCGCAGCACCGACCTCTTGACATGGGAAAAGCTGGGCAAGATCCTCAGCTTCCCGCCCGAGGGATGGGACCAATGGCAGCTCGATGGCGGCATTTCGCTTTGCGATACGACCTGGGGCGGCTCCAGCGAGCTGCAATCGTTCGATGGAAAATATTGGCTCTCCTACATCGGCGGCGCCTTGCAGGGCTATGAACCCGATCCGCTGGCCATCGGCATGGCGTGGACCACGGCGCCCACCGAAGCGAAGGAGTGGACGCGCCTCGCGGAAAACCCGGTGCTGAGCCGCGACCAGCCCGATGTGCGCGACTTCGAAAAGGTGACGCTCTACAAAAGCCAGATCATCTGGGACCAGGAGAAAACCCTCGGCCATCCCTTCGTCATGTACTACAACGGCAAGATCAAACACGGCTACGAAAAGATCGGCATGGCCGTCTCCGACGACATGGTCCACTGGACGCGCTTCGGCAAGGAACCGGTCATCTCCAACGGCGACGAGAAAAAACACGGCATCAGCGGCGACCCGCAGATTGTGCGGATGGGCGATCTCTGGGTGATGTTCTATTTCGGCGCCTTCTGGAAACCGGGGGCGTTCGATACCTTCGCCTGCTCCACCGATCTGGTCAACTGGACGAAATGGGAAGGCCCGCACCTGATCGAGCCCTCGGAACCGTGGGATAAGAAATACGCCCACAAGCCATGGGTCGTAAAACACGACGGCGTCGTCTACCACTTCTATTGCGCGGTCGGCGACCAAGGCCGCGTCATCGCGCTCGCCACCTCGAAGGATCTGAAAAAAGAAGCCCAATGAACATTACCCAAAAAAAAATACTGCCCTTACTGGCGCTGGGTCTCCTCCCGCCCACCGTCCATGCCGCACCCCGGCCCAACATCCTGATCATCTGCGCCGACGACATGGGCTTCTCCGATGCGGGCTGCTACGGCGGCGAGATCCAAACACCGCATCTGGATGGACTCGCGGCCAACGGACTGCGCTTCACGCAATTCTACAACACGGCGCGCTGCTGGTCGTCGCGCGCCTCCCTCCTGAGCGGCTACTACGCCCAGGCCATTCGCCGCGACCCGATCACGGGATTCAAAAACGTAAAAGGTGATCGTCCGCGCTGGGCGCAACTGTTACCCCGCTATCTCAAGCCGCTGGGCTATCGCTCCTATCACTCGGGCAAGTGGCACGTGGATGGCAGTCCGCTGGCCAATGGCTTCGATCATTCCTACTGGTCCGAAAGCACAAAGGGATATTTTGAACCGACCGGCCATACGGAGGATGGCGTCAAGGTGCAGCCCAGCGGCGGCGCATACTACTCCTCCACGGCGATTGCCGACTCCGCCATTCGGTATCTGGCCGAGCACGCCACAAAGCATCCCGATCAACCCTTCTTTCAATACCTCGCCTTCAATGCGCCGCACTTCCCGCTCCACGCGCTGCCGGAAGACATCGCGGTTTACAATGATCGCTACACCGTCGGATGGGACTCCATCCGCAAAGAGCGCTTTGAGCGCATGACGAAAATGGGCATCTACAGCGGCGCCTTGTCGCCGCTCGACCCGGAGATCATTCCGCGCTGGAACGAAAAAGAGGAGGTGTTGCTGGAAAAAGTCGGCCCGAACGAGGTCGGCCACGCCGTGCCTTGGGAGAGCCTGACCGCGGGGCAGAAGGAGTTCCAGGCGGCCAAGATGGCGGTTCACGCCGCGATGGTCCACCGGATGGATATCGAAATCGGACGGGTGCTCGCGCAGCTCAAATCCATGGGAGCGAGCGAAAATACGATTGTCATGTTCATGTCCGACAACGGAGCCTCCGCCGAGCAGATCATTCGTGGCAACGGGCACGACCCCGCCGCGCCGATCGGCTCGGCCAAAACCTTTTTAGGCATCGGGCCGGGCTGGTCCAGCGCGGCGAATACGCCGTTCCGCCTGCACAAGTCGTGGAACCACGAAGGCGGCATCGCCACGCCGCTGATTGTGAACTGGCCTGCCGGTCTCAAGGCGCGCAACGAACTGCGCACGGATCCCGGCCACCTGATCGACATTGTGCCGACCCTTTTGGAACTCGCCGGAGCCAAGCAGCCGGAGATGGTTGCCGGGCTCAAGGTTCCGCCCATGCAAGGCAGAAGCCTCGTCCCCGCCTTCACCCAGAACGGCTCGGTGAAACGGGAATATCTATGGTGGAACCACGACGGCCACCGCGCCATCCGTGTCGGCGACTGGAAACTGGTCTCCAACGGCAAATCCCCTTGGGAACTCTATGAACTGGGCACCGATCGCTCCGAAACCCAGAATCAGGCGGCAAATTTTCCCGAAAAGGTGGCGGAGCTAGAAAAAGCTTGGCAGCACCATGCGGAAGAATTCAGCGAACTCGCCCAGCAGGATTCCTCGCCCGAGCCCTCCGACAAAAAGAAAAAGAAGCAAACCGCTAAGAAATAGGTTTCCCTGTCATCGCGCTCGCCACCTCGAAGGATCTGAAAATAAACCAATGAACGTGACCAAAAAAAAGATACGGCTCATCGCCCTGGCGGCGGGCCTCATCCTGTCCACCGGATCTGGCCGCGCCGCCGAACCCCGGGATTGCGTACCGGAGGCGTATGCCCATGCCGTGGTCAATCCGCTTTCGTGGAACGAAGCCCGCATCACCGGCGGCTATCTGGGAAGCTACATCGAACGGACAAGCGCCGTCAGCATTCCCGATTTCATCGCGAAGATGGAGCAGGCGGGCGGCTTTGAAAATTTCCGCATCGTGGCAAAGAGTGACCAGAAACCGCCGACCGGCAGGTCCAACCACAACGAATTTGTCTATAAGCTGATGGAGGCGGGCGGCTATTTTTCGGCAGATCCAACCCTCAACGCCGCCTTTCAACCGCTCATTAGCGATATTCTCGCGGCGCAAGATAAAGACGGGTACCTCAACACCTACTATCAAAACCCGCTGGTGCTTCAAAAAAAGGCCGACAACCGGTTCCAATCCGGCAACCGGTTTGAATTCTACGCCTTTGGGCACCTCGCACAGGCCGGTCTGGCGTGGAAGCGGGCGGCGGGCGACGACCAATTATTGGACGCCTCGTCCCGCTTCGCCGATTTGATCTGCGACCGCTTCGGCTCCGCTCCCCTGCCCTATGACAGCCACCCCGGCGTGCCGAACGTTAAATACGAACATCCCAACCACGAGATGGCGATGGTCGAACTCTACCGCGCCACCGGCAACCGCCGCTACCTCGACTTCGTGGCGCACACGCTGGACGACTACGGCTTCTGGTCCTTCCCGGAAATATGGGGTCATGGAGTCCAGGAAACCCTGCTGCTGGCCGGGGGAACCGATGTTTATCTGGAACTGGGCAAACCGGAAATGCTGCATCAGTTGGAAGCCATGTGGCGCGACGCCACCGAACGCAAAATGTACATCACCGGCGGGGTCGGTTCCGTGCCCAAGGGCGAATGCTACGGCGCGGCGTACGAACTGCCCAACGCCACGAGCTATTGCGAAACCTGCGCGGCCATCTCTAAGATTTTCTGGGGCTGGCGCATGCTGCTGGCAACCGGACAATCGGCCTATGTGGACGACATGGAGCGCACGCTGTACAACGCCACGCTCACCGGCATCGCCCTCTCCGGCACCGAATATTTCTACGTCAACCTCATGGAAAAACAGGACCACCAGAAGTCGAACCAAAAAACGGACGGACGGCGCAAGCCCTACTTCGTCACCGCCTGCTGTCCGCCCAATCTCCATCGCCTCTTCGGCTCGCTGCCGTACTATTGCTTCACGACGGATCGCGAGGGCGTGCAGGTGCAACTGTTCGCCAATGCCGAGCTGAAGACCACCCTGCCCTCCGGAACCCCGATACACCTGCGCGAAACCACCGACTATCCCTATGGCGGCAAGGTGCAGATTGAATTGCTCGCCGACGGCGATTTCACCCTCAGCCTGCGCATTCCGTCGTGGGCGGAAACCGCCCAGCTGTCGGTCAATGGCCAGCCCGCACCGGCGGCCCTCTCCGGCCCCGTTGTCACCCTCGCCCGCGAATGGAAAAAGGGCGACACGGTCGCGCTGGAGCTGCCCATGCAACCGCGCCTGGTTCCCGGGCGCACCGTGGTCGCCGACGAAAAAGGCAAGCTGGCCCTGATGCGCGGCCCGCTGGTCTATTGCCTCGAAAGCCCCGACAACCCGGGAATCAACCTGTTCGACATCCAGCTCGCCGCCGGCACCGCGTTCCGGGAAAAACCGCTGGAACTGGCGAACGGCGCGCTGAGCCTCGCCGGAACCGGCTGGGACAAAACGCAACAGAAGGAGGTCGAGGTCACCGCGATTCCCTACCATCTATGGGCCAATCGCGAACCCTCCTTGATGCGAATCTGGATTCCTGCCCCGACAACGCCTTTTTCCGCAAAACGGCTCCTTAAAGCCGGAATAACCACCCTATAAAAAGGATTAAACCATGAAACAGACACCTCTCATACTAACCTCACTTTGCTTGATCGGAAACGCGCTATTCGCCGCCGCACCGGCAAAGCCCAACATCATCGTCTTCTACACCGATGACCACGGCTATGCCGATATCGGCATCCAAGGCTCCGTCACCGACATCAAAACGCCGAACATCGATGCGCTCGCCCGCAGCGGCGTGCTGGCGAAAAACGGCTACAGCACCGCGCCGCAATGCGTGCCTTCGCGGGCCGGGCTAATGGTGGGCAGGTTCCAGGCCCGCTTCGGCGTCGAGGCTAACGGCCAATCGCTCGACGGCTTCAACGAGCAGACCACCATCGCCGAGCGGCTGCAAGCGGCGGGCTACGCCACCGCCCAATTCGGCAAGTGGCATCTCGGTTCCGAAGAAAAGATCACCGACCACGGCTTCAAGCACGTCTTCGCGCAAAACAACCAGGCCCCCTTCGCCGCCAACATTACCATCGATGGCCTGGATCGCCCGATGGGCAAGCTGCCGCCCGACCTGTACCACATCGACGCGTGCGGCCGCGCCGCCGCCGCAACCATCGCCCGCTACAAGGACGAACCCTTCTTTTTGTATGTGGCCTTCCGTGCGCCGCACACCCCGCTCGATGCGCCGAGATCCTACACCAAGCGCTTCCCCGGCGAGATGCCCGAACGCCGCCGCCAGGCCCTCGCCATGCTTTCCGCCGTCGATGACGGGGTCGGCCTGGTCGTCGAAACCCTGAAAAAACACAACCTTGCCGAACGCACGCTGATCTTCCTGATCGGCGACAACGGGGCGCCGCTTAAAATCCACAAGGTGGACTCCCCGCTCAATGGCGACGCCGGCGGCTGGGACGGCAGCCTCAACATTCCGCTGAACGGGGAGAAAGGCATGTTGGCGGAAGGCGGCATGCACACCCCGTTCGTCATCGCATGGCCCGGCACCATCCCCGCCGGACAGGTGTACGAACATCCGGTCAGTGCGCTGGATGTCGCCGCCACCGCCGCCGCCTTGGCGGGCATCCAGACCCAGCCCGGCGATTTGGATGGCGTGAACCTCGTCCCCTACCTCAAGGGCGAAATCAAAACCGCCCCGCACGAAACCCTCTGCTGGCGCTGGGTGGCCCAGTCCGCCATCCGCGAAGGCAAATGGAAACTGCTGCGCGGCGGCGACCGCGAATACCTCTACGACCTCGGCACCGACATGGAAGAAAAACACAACCTCGCCGCCCAATATCCGGAAATCGCCCAGCGCCTCCGCGGCAAGCTCGCGGCCTGGTGCAACGAACTCAATCCCCCAGGCCTTTCGACCGGACGCATGGCGCCGACCTGGAACGATTACTTCGATCATTACCTCGAAGGCAAACCCGTGAGCGGCCCGCCCGGCGGCGCCAACAAAACAGCAAAAACGAAAAATAAAAAATCAAAAACTGATAAGGAATAAATGCCATGAAAAAAAATACGCCGCGCTTGCTACTTGCCGCCCTGCTGCTGGCTCCTCTGGCCGGAGTGCGGGCTGCCGATACGACCAAACCCAACATTCTGCTCATCGTCGGCGACGACATGGGCTACGCCGATGTGGGTTTCCACGGCTGCAAGGACATCCCTACGCCGAATCTCGACGCGCTCGCCGCCTCCGGCGTGCGGTTCACCAACGGCTACGTCACCGGCCCCTATTGCTCGCCGACGCGGGCTGGATTGTTGACGGGCCGCTACCAGACGCGCTTTGGCCACGAGTTCAATCCCAAAGGCCCGGCCGCCGGGTTGCCGCTGACCGAAACCACGCTCGCCGACCACCTCAAGACCGCCGGATACGCCACCGGGCTGGTTGGCAAATGGCACCTCGGCAGCAACGCCGCCATGCATCCGCAAAAACGGGGATTCGACGACTTCTTCGGCTTCCTGGCCGGCGCGCACAGCTACTCCAGCGCGAGCGGAATCCTCCGTGGCACCGCACCGGTGCCGGAGATCGGCTACGCCACCGACGCCTTCGGGCGCGAAGCGGTGGCCTTCATTGACAACCACAAGAGCGAACCGTGGTTCCTCTACCTGGCCTTCAACGCCGTCCATACCCCGATGCAGGCCACCGACGACCGGCTGGCGAAATTCCCCGATGTCGCCAACAAGACGCGCCGCACCTACAACGCGATGATGCTGGCCATGGACGAGGCCATCGGGCTCGTCCGCCAAAAACTCGCCGACACGGGTCTCGAACGCAACACCCTCGTCTTCTTCATCAGCGACAACGGCGGCCCCACCATGCCGGGCGTCACCGTCAACGGCTCCAACAACGCCCCGCTGCGCGGCAGCAAGCGCACCACGCTCGAAGGCGGCATCCGCGTCCCGTTCATCGTCTC
>JBGSLE010000336.1:0-17099 GCA_041740875.1 Pontiella sp.
AAAATCTTTTGCCGGATCCGAAGTTATCTATCCACCTGCCGGAAACACGCGATCAGCGCCACCACTGCACTCGATCTACTCTTTCAAGGGAAACTTCCTGATTTTGACTCTCGCTTGAACTCCCCACCTGAATAGTTACAATGAATCATAGAAAATATCCGCGGCGACGGCCTTGGGCGGTTGGGACGCCTTGGAGAATAGGTTTCCCAAGGGCGGCCTTTTTTTGCAGGATGCGCCGCATGAATCCGGATCTCCCTGAATCGTTGCTCATTGTGGCTGGCCGGCACGCGTACCCGCTGATGCTGGCGAAGGCGGCGCGCAAGGCGGGCGTGAAGCATATCGCCGTGGTGGGCTTCAAGGGCGAGACGCGGCGCGAGATCATCCCGTTCGTCGATGAAATGCACTGGGTGCGGCTGGGGGCGATGCGCGAATTCCTCGACCGACTCGCGGCGACGGGGATCAAGCGGTGCATGATGGTGGGGCAGATTGCGCCGGGCAACCTCTTCAATGTCCGGATGGACAAGTTGGCGCTGGAGATGTACCGCGCGCTGGAGGTGCGCAACGCGCATACGATTTTCGGCGCGGTGGTGGAGGCGATCGAAAACCTCGGCATCGAGGTTTTGCCGGGCAACGCGTTCATGGAGTGCTACACGCCGGCGGCGGGGTTGCTTTCGCGGCGCGCGCCGACGGAGCGCGAACAGGCCGACATCGAGCTGGGCCTGAGGCTGGTGAAGGGAACGAGCGAGTTCGAGATCGGCCAGACGGTCGCCATCAAGGACGGCATCATCATCGCCATCGAGGCGTGGGAAGGCACCAACCAAACCATCAAGCGCGCGGGCAAGGTGGGCAAGGCGGGCACGGTGATCGTGAAAGTGCCGAAGGCCGGGCACGACATGCGCTTCGATATTCCGGTGGTCGGCGCGAAGACGTTCCAGGTGATGCAGCGGGCGAAGGTGTCGTGCCTCGCGGTCGAGGCGGGGAAAACGATTCTGCTCGAAAAGGAAAAGCTGGAGGCGCTGGCCGATCGGTACGGCATGGCCTTCGTGGCGGTGGAAACAGGGGGAAATTAAACACAAAGGCTCGAAGGGCACCGCGTTTTGTGACCTTTGTGTTCTTGAGCGAAGCGGGTTTTAAAGATTCTGATGAACAAGTCGGTTCTCATCATAGCCGGGGAGGTGTCGGGCGACCTGCATGCCGCGCAGGTGGTGCGGGCCGTGAAGGCGCGGTCGCCGGAAACCGTTTTCTGGGGCATCGGCGGCGACGACCTGCGCGCGCCGAGGGCGCCGAGCTGTTGCAGCATACCGACCAGATGGGCGTGATGGGCGTGGCCGAGGTGCTCAAGCACTACCGCTTTTTCAAGGGCGTCATGCGGCAGGTGCTCGACGAGGTGGACCGCCGCAAACCGGAGACCGCGCTGCTGGTGGATTATCCCGGCTTCAACCTGCGCCTGGCCACCGAACTCAAAAAGCGCGGCGTGAAGGTTTTCTACTACATCTCCCCGAAGGTCTGGGCGTGGAACAAGAAGCGCATCCCGATCATGGCGAGGGTGATCGACCGGCTGATGGTGATCTTCCCGTTCGAGGTCGATCTGTTCAAGGGTACGGGATTGGCGGTCGATTTTGTCGGCAATCCGCTGGTGGAGCAGATCGACCGATTTTTGGCCACCGAACCGCAGCCGCTGCCGTGGCGGTCGGAACGGCTCATCGGCCTGCTGCCGGGCAGTCGGCGCCAGGAGATCGAGCGCATCCTGCCGACGATGCTCGTCGCTGCCACCCTCCTCGAAGGAAGGATTCCCGGCCTTTCGTTCATGATCGCCACGCCCAACGCGCGGATTGAACAGATCGTGAATGAAACCATTGCCGCCGCTGCTGAAAAGCCGTCGCGGCTCGACGTTGTCTGCGGGCAGGCGCGCGAGCTGATGCGGCAGTCGGAGGCGGCGATCGTCGCTTCGGGCACGGCGACGCTCGAAACGGCGCTGGTCGGCACGCCGCACATCCTCGTCTATAAAACCAGCGCCTTCACCTATTGGTTCGGCCGCTCGGTGGTGAAGATTGCGCATATCGGGCTGGTCAACATCATTGCCGGGCGGACCGTCTGCCCCGAAATCATCCAGCAAGACGCCACGCCGGAGCGGCTGGCCGCCGAAACGGAACGGCTCCTCTCCGACACGCCCGAACGCCGGGCAATGCTTGCCGGCTATGCCGAGGTGCGCGGCCTGCTGGGCGCAAAAAAGGCCGCCGAAAGCGTGGCGGCCATCCTGTGCGAAGGGTAGGGGCGGAACTGTTCCGACGTTTCGCGCAGGTCAATGCATTCGTTGCGCATCTCAAATGTTTGGAATTTCAAATCGTCGGGCGGGCGTGCTAGTCTCTTCCCTGCTTTTGAAACACGCAAACGATGAAGCCGCTGAAGCATGAATATTGATCAGGTATACAAACAGGTTGTTGAAAAAGTCCTCCGGGAGGGGAAAAGGAAGACCAACCGGACGGCCACGGATTCGATTTCCGTTAGTGGTTGCATGATTGATTACGACATGGCCAATGGCTTCCCGCTGCTCACGACCAAAAAAATGGCGTGGAAAACCATCCGGGTCGAACTGGAGGGATTCATCAAAGGCGTGACCGATAAATCGTGGTTTCAGGAGCGCGGTTGCAACATCTGGAACGAGTGGTGCACGCCGGTGAAAGTGCCTTACGGCCACGACGAGGCCACCTACAAAGCCATGGCCGAGGAAAAAGACCTCGGCCCGATCTACGGTTTCCAGTGGCGCAACTTTAACGGCCGCTATGAATTCGGAGCCGAAAAGTTGGACGGCGGCATCGATCAGTTGGCCCATGCGATTGAACTCCTGAAGACCAATCCGGACAGCCGCCGCATCCTGGTGAATGCTTGGAATCCGCAGCAACTCGACCAGATGGCGTTGGTTCCCTGCCACTATTCCTATCAGCTGCTCTGCAACGATGGCGTGCTTGACCTGCTCTGGAACCAGCGGTCGTGCGACATTTTTCTCGGCATTCCCTTCAATATTGCGTCATACGCCCTGCTGTTGGAGTTGATCGCCAAAGAGTGCGGCATGAAAGCCGGCAAGCTGATTGGCTTCCTTGGCGATGCCCATATCTATGTGAACCATCGGGCCCAGCTGGATGAGCAACTGAAGCGCGAGCCCTATGCTCCGCCGACGCTGAAACTGGAAGGATATACATCCATTTTTGAGTGGGAATGGAGTAATGCCACATTAGAGGGCTATGAATGCCATCCCGCCATCAAAGGCGAGGTGGCTGTATAACGCAGTCGGCGAGGATCCGCAGATTTCACGGATTGTTAGGATTTGAATCTGTGAAAATCTGCGCAATCTGTGGATAAGAAAACATGCATGAACACGAACAAAGGTACGGTGAGAGGTAATGATTGCGATCGTTGCCCGGTCTGAAAATGGAGTCATCGGCAAGGACGGCGGCCTGCCGTGGCGCTGCAAAGGCGATCTACAGTTTTTCAAGCGCACCACGATGGGGCGGAAGATCGTGGTTGGTCGCACCACCTTTGAAGGGCTACCGCCGTTGAAAGGGCGCGAAATCTTTGTACTGACCCGCAATCCGGCCGCCCGTTTTGAAGAGGCAACCGCGGTTTCCAATCCCGGTGATGTTCCGGCGGATGCGATCGTCTGCGGCGGCGCGGCGATCTATGACCTGATGATTCCGCGGTGCGACCAGATCTTTGTGACGACGGTGAAAATAGAGGTCGAGGGCGATACCTTTTTCAACGGCCAATGGCTGGACGGTTTTGAACCGGCGGAAACCATCGAAGAGACCGATGAATATTCGATTGTTTCCTACAGGCGATCGGTCTTTCCTCGCTGATCGACGTCCATGAAGGGACGCGGCCGCTTACCCGGAGGGAAGCGGCGGTGACGTCTTATTCCACGAAATGCCCGGTTGACATTTGGGATTAAATGCGCATCAATGCGCATCACGTATGGAAATTGTGATCATCTGGAGTGATGCGTATGCCGACGTTTGAGGGAACCGGGGTCAGAAATCTGAAGTTGCGCCATGGCGTGTACTACTGGCGGCAGAGGATCGGTGGCGTGCAGTACTCCGAGTCGCTTCAGACGGGTGATCGGGAAGAAGCATTGATGCGGATGGCGGCCAAAGAGGATGCCGCGAAAAAAGGAACAGGCTTAACGGAGAAAAAAATGGCCAAGGAAAAGAACAGCGACGCACCCACGGACAAGAGCGCGGGCTGGGTCACCTTCGACCCGAACCTGAAGATTCTGGACTGCACGGTGCGCGATGGCGGGCTTTGCAACAACCATGTGTTCGAAGACGGATTCTTCAAGAAGATATACGATGCCTGCGTCGCGGGCGGCATCGACTACATGGAGGTTGGCTACAAGGCCGACAAAAAGCTGTTCGCCGGCACCGGCTGCGGACCGTGGAAATATTCGGACGAAGAGGACATCCGCCGGGAGGTGGACGACAACCCCACCGGCCTCAAGCTTTGCGCCATGGCCGACACCGGCCGCACCAATCCGTCCGACCTGCTTCCCAAGAGCGAAAGCGTGCTCGACCTCATCCGCGTGGCGACCTACATCCACCAGATCCCCTCCGCGCTGGAAATCGTCAAGGACGCCAAGCAGAAGGGCTACGAGGTCTCCCTGAACCTGATGGCGGTTTCGACCGTTCCCGACTATGAGCTCGACAACGGGCTCGACGCCATTGCCAAGGCCGACGAGATCGACTTCCTTTATGTCGTGGACAGTTTCGGCTCGCTCTACTACGAGCAGGTCGGCGACCTGTTCGAGCGCTACATGTAGACCGGCAAGACGCTCGGCATCCACGCCCACAACAACCAGCAGCTGGCCTATGCCAACACCATCTATGCGGCGATCAACGGCGTCAAGCTGCTCGACACCACCATGATGGGCATGGGTCGCGGGGCGGGGAACTGCCCGACCGAGCTGATGGTCGGTTTCCTCAAGAACCCCAAGTTCAACCTGCGCCCGATCCTCCAGTTCGTGCAGGAAACCATGCTGCCGATGAGCAAGGAGACCGACTGGGGCTACTCCATCCCCTACATGATCACCGGCCACTATAACGAGCATCCGCGCTCCGCCATCAAGCTGCGCGATAGCGACCGCAAGGACGACTACGTCGGCTTTTACGACGAAATCGCGATGCCGTAGGCCGCAGGCCATGCCGTGCGGAATGCGAAAGCCTCCGGCCTGACGGGGGCTTTTTGCTGACCAACTTTGAATGGTTGCTTCGTTGCATCCCCGCAGGGCATGGGCTATGAAGGGCGCTCCATTCAACGAACCTCCCCATGGAAAAAAAGACTCCCACTTCCGCTAGGCTGGCCGAAACCGTGGCCATGGACATCCCCCCGACCGAAGGGGGAAGCCGCCCCGACGCGGGCTACCAACGTCTGCTCAACAACTACCGCTCCCTCGTCCGTTCGCAGGAGATCTACTACCCGATCGCCTACCGCTTCGTCCGGCGGCTCGGCAGCGGCCGGCAGGGCGTGGTCTACCAGGCCTTGCGCCAAGGCGCGCGCGGCTGTGTTACGCAGCACGCCATCAAGATCCACGATCCAGCGATCTATCCGAGCACCGAGAAATACTGGACCGACATGGGCCGCATCGCCTCCCAGGTCAGCAAGCTGCAGAAGGTCAGCAGCCCGCAGCTCGTTTCGCGCGACATCTACGAGGAGGTCAACGGCATCGGCTACACCCAAATGGAGGTGGTCGAAGGGATCGACGTGCATGAGCTGGTGCAGGGCACCTATGCCAAAACCGTCCGGATGCGCAGCTCCGACGAGGAGTGGGAACATTTCAACGATGTCGTCTTCAGCTCAAACGGCGCCATCCAGCCGGGCGTGGCGCTCTACATCCTGCGGCAGGTGTTGCGCGGGCTGGAAGCCCTCCACAACGCTGGGTTCCTCCACTCCGACATCAAGCCCTCGAACATGATGGTCGACCGCCTCGGCATCGTGAAGCTGATCGACTACGGCCGGGCGGTGAAGGTGGACGAGCGCAGCACCTTCCTGATGGGGACGCCGCTCTACATGGCCCCCGAGCAGCACCGCAACGAGCCGGCCACCATCCAGTCGGACGTCTACAGCGTCGGCATCGTCGGCCTTGAACTGCTCAGCGGCAAGCCCCTGCTCGACACGGCCCTGCTGGACGAACCCGCCTTGCTCCGGTTCAAGTTGGGGCTGTTCGAGAAGCTGCCCGCGCTCCTTCCCGAGTCGGTCCGCGAAAACTGGTGGCTCATCCAGATGTTCCGCATGTTCCTCCATCCCGATCCGGCGCGCCGGTACGAGTCGGCCGCCGCCGCCGAGTCGGGCCCCGACGGGCTGCTGCTGATCCACAAGCAGCTGGCGCTGGCCGGCATCGACACGGAGTACGACCGCGAGCTCGAAAAGTACATCGGCAAGGTGCTCGGAGGCGATGGCCCGGAAGCCCCGGCGGTGGAGGCGTTGCTTGGTTGAGCGCGCCCGCCGCTTTTCGGGGTTATTGGTTGTAACGCCGCTGCGGATTAGGCTATAAACCGCACTTCGATTTGGTAAAAACCCTCTGGAATGAGGATATACAAGGAGTTCTCGCAATGAATGTTTTGCATGTATGCGCAAACCCGAAGCCGACCGAGGAATCGGTGTCAAAGCAGCTCGCGGCCGCCTTTTTCGGCAAGCTGATCGAGCTGAAGCCGGAGGTCGAGCTGGTGAACGTCAACCTCTACGACGAAAAGCCGCCCTTCTATTCCTACGAACTCTACAAGCGCGCCTGGTACCCGGTTTTCGACGAATCCTACCAGCCCTCCAAGGTCGAGGACCTGGCGATCAACTATGCCGCCAAGCAGGCCGAAGCCTTCAACGCCGCCGACGTGCTCGTCCTCACCATGCCGATGTGGAACTTTTCCGTTCCGGCCATCATGAAGGCGTGGATGGACCAGATCCTCACCCCCGGCCTCACCTTCTCCATCAGCAAGGAAGAGGGCGTCAAGCCGCTGCACAAGGTCAAGAGCATCGTCCTGCTCGTCGCTTCCGGCGGCATCTACAAGGAAGGCGACGAACGCGACTCCCTTAGCCGCCAGGTGCGCAGCGCCTTCGGGTTCATCGGCATCAACGACATCGAAATCGTCTGGGCCGAAGGCCAGAACCCGCTCTTCTTCGACAACCACGAGGAAAAGAAGGAGCTGGCGCTCGAAGCGGCGGCCGAAATCGCCGAAGACGTGGCCGAGCTCGACCCTGAAGAGGCGGTGGCCGGATAGGGTCCATGGCCATATTCGTCAAGATATGCGGAATCTGCTCGGAGGGCGACCTCGGGCAGATTTCTGCTTTGGGGCCCGACGCGCTCGGCTTCGTCCAGTGGACGGGCTCCAAGCGGTACATTGATCCCAAGGCCGTTGGGAAATGGCAGACCCCCGAAGGCATCAAGCGCGTCGGCGTATTCGTCGGCCCTTCGGAAAAGGAGCTGGCGCATGCCGCGCAATATGCGCGCCTCGACGTCCTCCAGGTCCACCGCGTACCCGAAAACTGGACGCTCGACCGCGATCTGTTCCAAGGCCTGGAGGTCTGGCGCGCGCTCGATCCCGACGAACTCTACTTTTCCGAATCGTCGTTTGCCTACGACCGCTTCCTGCTCGACTCCTACGATCCGCAAACCATCGGTGGAACCGGCCGGAACTGCGATTGGGAAAAGGCGCGCACCCTCGTCCGTTCGCTCCAAACACCGGTGTTGCTGGCGGGCGGCCTGACCGCCGAAAACGTGGGCGAGGCCATCCGGACCGTCCGCCCCTGGGGCGTCGATGTCAGCTCCGGCGTCGAAATTGCGCCGGGGCAAAAGGACATCGGGAAAGTCGCTGCCTTCATCTCGGCCGCGCGGCAAGCGGCCAGCGTCGATCAGCCATGAGGATCACCCGTTTTGCGCCCAGCCTGACCGGCCATCTGCATCTGGGGCACGTCCTGCACATGCTGCATGTCTGGGGCATCGCCCGGTCGCTGGGCGGGCGGGTCGTTTCCCGGATCGAGGACCACGACCTCTCCCGGCGCCGTCCGGAGTATGAGCGCGACATCCTTGAAACCATGGACTGGCTGGGCTTCGTGCCCGACCAGGGGATTACCTTGTCGAACGCCGGCCATCCCTCGGACTACCGCCAAAGCGACTGTGCCGACCACTATGCCGCCGTGCTGGAAACCCTGAGGGTTCGTGGACTCGTCTACGGGTGCGAATGCAGCCGCAAGGAGATTGCCGCCACCCAGCCGGACGGTTCCGCCGAGCTGTGCTACGGCGGGGCTTGTGCGGAGAAAGGGCTCCCTTTGGAGGGCAACATCGTCCGCTTGCGCGTGCCGCCGGGCGAGGTGGTGTTCCAGGACCGAACGCTAGGCGAATGCCGGCAAACACCTCAAAAACAGTGCGGGGACTTTGCCCTGCGCGACCGTAACGGCCTATGGACCTACCAGTTCTGCTGCGTCTGCGACGACATCCGGCACGGGATCAACCTCGTCATCCGCGGCGAGGACATCCTTCCCAGCACGGGCCGCCAGATCCAGCTCTTCCGGCTCCTTGGCCATCCGGCGCCCGACTACCACCACCATCCGCTCATCTGCGATGCTGCCGGAAACAAGCTCAGCAAGCGGCAGCGTTCCGAAAGCATCGCCCAGCTGCGCGAAGCGGGCGCCACGCCGGAGGAGGTCATCGGAAAAACCGTCTTTGAAGCGGGATTGGCCACTTCGGACAAACCACTCGCGGCGACATCCGCCATCGAAAAGTATATCGTCTAGAACCCACGATCGCGGGACTCAGGCGATATACTTTGATAGATTCTGGCCGATGGCGCCCCGGATGGTTTTGTGCAGCGCATGGACTTTTTTCCCGAGGTATCCGGGCGGGAGGAGTTCGCTGGGAAGTAGCGGGTCGGGACGCATGCACTGGATGTAGGCCTCGGCCTCCTCGCGCAGCAGAATCAACAACGCATCCTCGTCGTGGTCCATCTCCCCGAGCAAGCGCAGGTTGGTTCCGAACACCTCGAGATAGCGTTCGTGCAACTCCCCCAAATGATCGAAGTTCCAGGCGTTTACAACCATTTCGGCGGCTTCGTGATGGAGTACGGTGCGGGATTCGAGCAGGTAGGCTACGGCCTTCACATTGGCGGCACGCTCAAGATCGTCGTATTCCGGCCGGATGTCCCGGGGGGTGATCCATACGCTTTTTTGCAGGCAGCCCATGCGCATGCGCTTGAGAAAGCCCCGCAACGTGTCGCGATAGTGCCGCTCGCTTTCCGGCACGTCGAAGACCAGCAGGTACCAAATCCCGTTCCATTTGGTATTCCAGAACGGTTCCGGAAAGAGATATTCCGGCAGCGAATCCCGGCCGAGCGAAGTCAGCCTCAGGACGGGAAGCTTGCCGTCATCGTGATGCTGCACAACCAGGCCGGCCTTGCGCAGACGGGACATGGAGTTGTGGTAGGCCCTCAGGTTTGGATAGGTGTTTTTCCACAGGTGCGACCGGCCGCCGGTGGCCAGCAATTCGGCCAAATCCCCCATCAAATCAAGCCACTCCTCCCGTGCCCTGCGGTGCACGACCGGAAGCGACCAGTCGGGATGGTGAAAGTGTTGCCAGGCCATGGGTATATCATCCAGCTACCACGATCGTGGTAGTTAGACGATATACTTTGAGCGTGGCAAGTGCGAAGCGAGGGGGAATTAGCCTTGAAATGGCGGGGTAGGGCGGGGATTATCCGAAGCCTGTTTTGCAAAGGATGTTGCCATGAAACCGACCCAACCTGATTCGCACGGCCATTTCGGCGCGTATGGCGGCATGTTCGTGCCGGAAACCCTGATGGAGCCGCTCAACGAGCTGACGCGCGTCTACCAGGCCGCCCGCAAGGATCCGGCGTTCAGGAAGGAACTCCAATACTACCTGCGCGAATATGTCGGCCGCCCGACCCCGCTCTATTTTGCGGAACGGATGACGAAGCAGCTCGCCTCCGCCAAGATCTATCTCAAGCGCGAGGACCTCTGCCACACGGGTGCGCACAAGATCAACAATTCGATGGGCCAGATCCTGCTCGCGAAGCGGATGGGGAAAAAGCGCATCATCGCGGAGACGGGGGCCGGGCAGCACGGCGTGGCGACCGCGACGGTCTGCGCCATGTTTGGCCTCGAGTGCGTGGTCTACATGGGCAAGGTCGACATGGAACGGCAATCCCTGAACGTCTTCCGCATGGAAAGCCTTGGCGCGAAAGTGGTTCCGGTGACGGTTGGCCAGCAGACGCTCAAGGAGGCGGTCAACGAGGCGATGCGCGATTGGGTGACGAACATCCGCAGCACCCACTACATCCTCGGTTCGGCGCTCGGAGCCCATCCCTACCCGATGATGGTGCGCGATTTCCAGAGCGTGATCGGCGTCGAGGCCCGCCGGCAGATCCTCAAGGCCGAGGGTCGGTTACCGACGGCGCTCGTCGCCTGCGTCGGCGGCGGCAGCAACTCGATCGGCCTGTTCCATCCGTTCATCAAGGACGACGGCGTGCGGATGATCGGCGTCGAGGCGGGCGGGTTCGGCATTGCCGGCGGCATGCATGCGGCGCGGTTTGCGCAGGACAAGATCGGCATCCTCCAAGGCACCAAGACCTATGTCCTCCAGGATGCCGACGGCCAGATCGCGCTGACCCACTCCATCAGCGCCGGCCTCGACTATGCCGCCGTCGGCCCCGAGCACAGCCTGTTGCGCGACCTTGGCCGCGCGGAATATTCCTACGTCACCGACGAAGAGGCGGTCGAGGGTTTCGACAAGCTTTCGCAATGGGAGGGCATCCTGCCCGCGCTCGAAAGCTCCCACGCCGTCGCCTGGGTCATCAAAAACGCCAAAACCTTTGCGGCAAGCGACTTGCTGATCGTCAACGTCTCCGGCCGGGGCGACAAGGACGTCATGCAACTGGCCGAATGGAAGAAAAAACGCGGCTGATCGTTGGCCTTTTTGGGGAATCTCCTTGGGTTTCCATGAATGCTTCATGGTGCCAAATCCAACCGGGGAGTGTATGGCGGGCTTCGGAGTAACGCGTTGAATGCGGCGGTTTTAGGTTCCAACCTCTGAAAAAAAAGATACACTCTCGACACGTTGGAATCCGTTAAGCGGAGGTTCCATGAAGGCAACGAGGGCAGTGCGGATGGATTCAAAGGCAAAAAGCGGCCAGGTGATGCTGGAGTATGTCGTGGCGATTGGCATTTTTATCGTGCTGACCGGTGTGAGCGCTTTGTTGCTGTATGCTTTCAAATCGTTCGGTGCCCGCGTTTTGGCATTGATGGCAACTTCGGTCTAGGGATGCGCCAAGGGTGATTCGATTAAACCATGGAGATACGTATGAAAATCAGGATGAAGAGAAAAGCAGGCCAGGCAATGGTCGAATACATCATCATTGTGGCGGTCGTGGCGATTGCCGCGCTGGTGATTTTCGGGCTGTTTGGCGACACGATCCAGCAAAAGCTTGGGGGGGCGGTTCTAGAGCTTGATCCAAACGCAGAGGTTGAGGTTCAGGATTCCAAGCAATATCTGCAGGATCTGGATGCAGATAAATAAGCTTATATGGAAAACCCTAGCAAACGGAAGCAAGGCGCGGCACTGGTCGAATCATGTCTGGTGATCATCATGCTATGCCTGATTCTGTTTGGGGTCCTTCAGGTTTCCTATCTCATCATGTCGCGGGATGTGATCTCCTTCAGCGCCTTTGCTTCCGCAAGGGCGCTGACGGTGGGCATGAATGAGGAGTTTGTCGAGAGGGTCGCCCGGGTAACGACCATTCCCACGGCCGGACCCATGGCCTCCAAGGGGTTGGATTTGGGTCAAGGGCTTGGCGGCAATACGATGGGGGATCAGTGGGACCGAGCGATCCAAAACAGTCCGGACTCCGAGCAGTTTTGGGTAGAGCATTATCTCATCCCCTATTATCTAGGAGCGGAGGACGAATCACAGCTTGATCACATTCTGAACTATTACAACTGGGTGGGTTCCGACACCGAGGTTTCGACCCAATCCTCTTCTGCGGGGGATGATGAGGCGGAGGTGACTGTGAGCCAGCATGTTCCCTTGGTTTTCCCGTTCGCCGGTGCCTATTTCCGGGGCGCTCGCGGGCATGTGGTTCGGATAGGTGAAGGTGGCGGCTACGTTTACCAAGAAGTTCCGATGCATTTGATCGAGCAGACCATCCGCCTTGAAAACCATTCACAGCTCTATTTAACCAACGAGTAGAGTGGCCTCATATGAAACAGCGTCCTCTCAAAAAGCAGGGAAAAAAAGCAGGGCAGGCCATCATTTTCCTCATGATGGTGCTGGTGATCGGCACCTTGGCCGTATTGTGGAATTTCGACCTCCACAATATTATTTCCACCAAGCTTCGAATCGACAACGCCGGTGATGCGGCAGCGCTGTCTGCCGCCCGTTGGCAAGGCATTACCTTGAACATGATCGGAGAGCTAAACCTCTCCCAGGCGGCCTACCTCTGCGACCAGCTCTCCTCGATTGACCTAGCGGATTCCAACCAAGTGCAGCAAATCCGGGATGATGTTTTTGACCAGATTGCCACCTTGCGGCAACGGTTGGCGCTAAACGGGCCGCTCATGGGCTTAGTCGCCGCCCAGGCGGCGGCGTTGCAGAACATTACGGAAAAGGATGAACAAAAAATCGAGGATGCCATTTCCCGATACCTTGCCGAGCGGGGGAGTGACTTCGAATATAGCGGGGGTTACTACAAGGGGGTTGTCCAGGAACCTTATCCAGACGCATGGGCGGAATATGGTGGATTGGTGTCTGCCATTGCCAACAACACCATGCTCGTTGAGTGCGCCAATGCGCAGTATTTTCTTTTTTACAGTAACTACCACACCCTTCTGGATCCCTCCTTCTATCGGGCGGTAGCTGCGGGTTACTGGTGTTATTTTAAGGGCGGGAATCATCGGTACCTGATTGATAACTACATCGATTTCACAAGCTGGGAACCCTTGCCGCCGCTCCAGCAACGCCACACCGCCAATTCGGAATACTTTGGGTGCGATGTGTGGGAGTGGAATGGTTCCCTCACCATGTATTACGCACCGACAACAACCAACCAACACTCCAGTGGCGGGTATGGCTACGCCGATCGCCTAACCAACTATTTCCCGGATCTTGAGATCGATGCCGAAGGACTCATGGAGGATTTTACCGAACATGCCGGATCTGTGTCGCCATTGGATGCGGCGGATCTGGGCATGTTGCCGGATATGGTTTCCATACCGTTCTCTTGGCACTATTTCGAGGCTTGGTCCTGGCTCAATAAGCGGTGGGAAAACAGCCAGATGTATTTTCCGGACTCGGACGACTTTCCGCTGCATGAAGGATGGCGGTTCAGGGATGAATACAACTATGGCGGAGCCGACGCAGCCATCGATATTCGGATAGACACCCAGATCAATACGCCGAACATGCGCATTGTTGCCGACTCCATTTACTGGCAAGCATCCGCCAAGGCCTTCGGCTACCTGCCAGATCCATCGGATCCCGAGGATGCCAGCCGGCGCCGGACACCGGTCTATTTCGGGCTAGTCCTTCCGGCCTTCCACGACACACGGCTTATCCACAACCGGCTGTCAACCCGTCCGGCGGGCGTGAAAGAACCGGGGTATGATGAGCACATTTACAAACATCTGCCAGCTCCTGGATACATGGAGCAAGGAGTCGAGGCCATACGTACCAACAAGTGTTGGTATTGCAAACAACTGATCAAGTGGGAGGAGCAGGAGTTTCGGCTGGAAGGCGTGGAGTGGCTCGAAGAAAACCAAGAAGCCATCGATGCGGGCGAAAAGTGCCGGCCTTACGAGGGCGATCCACACATGGGGCGTGGCTAAATATGAAAGCGGGGATTTCATCCAAATGCGGCCAGGCCATGGTCGAGTTCCTGATCGGCTTGGTGGGGGTCATGCTGCTTCTTTTAGGGCTGAACCAGATTGCGGCGATCGTCTACCAGGACTTCATAACCATCTATTCCGCGCGGGAAGAAGTTGCCGATCATCTCATGGCCCGCAACCCCGGAAATGGGCAAGACTCGGTATATGACATGGCATCGCTGGAGGAAGAATTCGAGACCGCCATAAATCCCGGTAGCGCCCTCTCATCGCAGCTCGGGCTATATCCATCAGACCGGAGCAACCAGTTTGATTTCCTTTGGGAGGAGCGCAACCCATTGCAGGAGTTGAGCAGCTCCGAAAAGGGCTCATCCATAGCGATTTCGGCGCCGATTCTCCAACGGATTACCGGCCGAAGCGCACTTCAAATCAACAACGCGGTATACATGCCGCCTTGGGAAGACCTGATGCATGATTAGGCGGCTGAATAGCTTTTTTCTGCCTTTGAATCTTTCAATTGCGATATTGATTGCGGCAATTGCAGTTCCCGTTTCCGGCAAGGTATTTCGCCTGTTTGGAGGCACTGATCCAGAAGTCTTCCTGAATGGCACCTTGCCGTGGGACCATGCGTACCGCACGCAGATGACCGTCAATGGACGCCAGGCAACGGTTAATATGTATGCCGCGCGCTATTCCGAGCCGGTAGTGGAGCAGCTCAAAAACCGTTTTGAAGAGATGGGGGCAAAGGTGCAGGTAGCGAGGAGCGAGCATGGCGCGACGGGCCGTGCTGTTTGGCCAGACCGGGTGATCGGGTTTATTGTCATGTCGCCGCCCAGTGAACCGATGCACCAGGTTTTTATCTACGAGCCCGAGTCTGGGGATCGTTCCGCTCCGGCCAGATTTCCGGTTCCTGAGTACCGAAACGGTACAACACGCACCACCATCTCAGACGATGATACCAAGACCTTTATGGCGATCGCCGAAACCTATGATTCATCCACCGATATCCATTCGTTCTATTCCCGTGAACTGCAAGGTTCTGGCTGGTCGCTGGTCGCCCCCGCCACGGCCAGGAACGGAACGATCGGCGGCATGGCGGTCTACATGAAGGGGAGCCAGGTGTGCTATGTGCAGTCCACCGACAAGCCGGGGCAACCGAACATGGTTACGTTGCTTGTTAAAGGTGGAAGGCTCTGATACGTTGCGTGGTCACTGGAGATATTGAAATGAAGAACAAGCTGGTGCTGTTGATTGCCATTCTCGTGGGCATTATCGCCTTTTGGCTGAGTGCGCGCTACCTCGACAAGGAGCGCGACAAGCTCTATGCCGGCGCGCAGAAGATCCAGGTCATCGCCGCCGCGCGCGACCTGCCGGCGGGAACCATCATCGAGGTGGAAGACCTCGGCATGAAATCGGTCTACAAGAGCGCGGTGGGCGAAAGCGTCTTCCTGCCGGAGGATTTGCAGAAGATCAAGGGCAAGAAGCTGAAGTACCAGGTGAAGAAAGGCTCGCCGATCATGTGGTCGCAGGTGGACATGCCGCGCGACATCCAGACCGGGCTCGCGCCGATCATCAAAACGCGCAACAGGGCCATTTCCATCTCCATTTCCGGGGCGGCGGCCGTCAGCGGGTTGGTCAAGCCCAACGACCACGTCGATGTGCTCGGCACCTTCACCTTCCCCTCGCGCACCAACCCGAAGGAGGTCGAGTCCGTCACCCTCACGCTCATGCAGAACGTCACCGTGCTGGCCACCGGCGCGCAGATCGCCGGGCAGGAGCTTGCCGACACCCGGGCGCAGCAGGGCGGCTACAGCACCGTCACCTTCGAGGTCAGCCCCGAAGAGGCCGAAATCCTCGTGTTCGCGCAGCAGACCCGCGGCCAGCTCTACCTCACCCTGCGCAACCCCGACGACATCTATGCCAAGGAAGACCTCCCCTCCGTCAACTTCGACTATCTCGAAGCCCAACTGAAAGCGATCAACGAAAAGCGGCAGATGGATATCCGCCGCGTTGCCCCGTAGGACGCCCCCGCCATGCTCCAGATCCGCATAACCCATCCTAGCCGCGCCACCCAGGTCCTGCAGGCGCCCTTCGGCGTCTACATGATCGGCTCCGACGCCTCCAACCGCATCGTGCTCGACGACGGCAGCGCCGAGGAGGCGCACGCCGTGCTGACGCTGATGCAGGACGAATCCTACATCGAGGATCTGATGGGGGCGGGGGTTTTCGTGGCGGGCGAGCGGATCGGCAACCGCCAGCGCGTCTTCCGCGGCATGCCGATCAAGATCGGCAACTACACCCTGTTGTTTGGTTCCGCCGCCGAACTCTCCCCCGAACCGGCCGAGCCGGCGCCCTTTGTTTCCGCACCGGAAATCTTCAAGCCCAAGCCGCAAAACCGCGCCGTCGCCGCCACCCAGGCGATCAAGCAGCAGATCCACGCCGAACTTGTCGAGCGCCTCGACCTCAAGCGGCTGAGCATGAGCAAGCTCCAGGAACACGAGCTGCAGGACAAGATCAAGAAGACGCTAGCCGAAGTCATCGACGAAATCCGCCTGCGCCTGCCCGCCGGCCTCGAACCGAAGCGGTTGGCGAAGGAGATCTTCGACGAAGCCGTCGGCCTCGGCCCGCTGGAGGATTTGCTGGAAGACGACACCGTGACGGAAATCATGGTCAACGGCCCCGGACAGGTCTACGTCGAGCGGGCCGGCAAGCTGCGGCTTACCGACCACAGCTTCATCAACGACGCCTCCGTAAACGCGGTCATCGACCGCATCGTTTCGCCGATCGGCCGGCGCATCGACGAAAGCCAGCCCTACGTCGACGCGCGTTTGGCCGACGGCTCGCGCGTCAACGCCATCATCCACCCGCTCTCGCTCATCGGCCCGTGCATCACCATCCGCAAGTTTTCGCGGGATCCGTTCAAGGTGCAGGACCTGATCAACTTCGGCACCCTGACCCAGCAGGTCGCCGACTTCCTGCGCGCCTGCGTCCAGTTGCGCAAGAACATCATCGTCTCCGGCGGCACGGGTTCGGGCAAGACCACGCTGCTCAACGTCCTTTCCAGCTACCTGCCCGACGACGAGCGCATCCTGACGATCGAAGACGCCGCCGAACTGCGGCTGACGCAAAACCACATCATCCGGCTCGAAGCGCGCCCGGCGAACATCGAGGGGCGCGGCGCGGTCACCATCCGCGACCTCGTGCGCAACGCCCTGCGCATGCGCCCGGAC
>JBGSLE010000337.1:0-10981 GCA_041740875.1 Pontiella sp.
TGGGCCTTGTACGGGGAAGAGAACTTGCCCCGGGCAATCTCGTCCACCACCTGTCTCTTGAATGCCTCACTGTAGCGTATTACCGTCTTCACCTTGGACCTTTTCCTTTCCAAAGTGACAACCTATATCCGGACAAGACAGCGGATCTTGTTTATCAATCCTCCATTCCCATCCCCCCCGAAGACGGGGTTTCTGATCCCGGCACGCCCAACCCTGCCCAGCCGCAAATCGCGGCCTGGCAAAAATAGCCCCTTAACCGTTTGGAAAACTTCCGGGCCACATGCGGCAAGCGTGTGGCCCTTTTTCTTTAGACGAAGTACGATTCCGGAGCTCGCAAGGCTTGCGGAAGTTACAACTCCGTTGCATGGATGAGAAGCCACGGAGCAGGAAGCTCCGTCAACGACAGAGGCTGCAAATAGGCAGTCTAGTCATCGAGGAGAATGGCAATATTGTCCTTGTCATGCTTGTTTTTGCCGACTCCGTTGGGACCGAAAGAACCTACCACGATGCGGTTGACGCCGTCCTTTTCATAGTTTGGATCGAAGAAGTAGGGTTTCCCCCACGGGTCGAGCAAGGCCCCATCGTAATACGGCCCTTTCCAGTCCGAATAGACACCATTGGTGTTTTCGGTCGCCAAGCCGGCGGCCATGGTCGATAGATCCCAGACTTCCGCACTGTCGGATTTGTTGCGCCACGCTCCATTGGGCCACTTGCCCGTATCCCAAGCCAGTTGTAGAATAGAGGCGGACAACATCGCCAATTCCGACTCGGCCTGTTTTTCATAGGCCGTTTGCCGGCTTCTGGAGACCGCCAGCGTGGCCAGAGTGGCCAGCAATCCAACGATGGCAAGGACGATCATGATTTCAACGAATGTAAAACCGGATTTTTTTTCCATGGAACCGTCTCCCTTTGGTCGGCGTCGCAACCCCAGCTTCTAGCGAGCAGATCATGTGCCACGACCTCTTCCCTGCCTAGCTTCCAGGGCGACAAAGGCGCTTTTTGGATGTTCCACGAATCCCTTGCCCCAAACATGAAGGAGCCACCCTTCGGCACCTATCCTCCCTTTGGCCAAGCAATCTGCCATCTGTCCCTGGAAAGCCGGAATGGCCTCGCGCAGGAAGGGTGCGTGGTAGGACATTATCCGGCGGGTTCGGCCTTTTTGGGTTCGGCCTCCGCCTTCGGGACGGCGTCTTGGAGGATCTTGACGACGTCGGCGTGGCCGTTCTTGCCGGCGAACGATTCGGCGGTGTCGCCATCGACGTCCTTGAGGGTGGTGTCGGCCTTGTTGGCGAGCAGGAGCTTGACGACCTCGGCCTGGCCCTCGGCGGCGGCCCACATCAGCGCGCTGAAATGCTCGTTGCTATCGACGGTGTTGATCTGCGCGCCCTTGTCGAGCAGGAGCTGGACGGTTTCGGCGTAGGGGCCGCTGGCGGCGAACATGAGGGCGGTCGAGCCGGTCTGGTCCTGGAGGTTGACATCCGCGCCCGCGTCGACGAGTTTCTGGACGATCTTGGTCTGTCCGTTGAAGGCGGCATACATGAGCGCAGTGCGCTGTTCGGGATCGCGCTCGTCGGTTTTGTAGCCCTGCGCCAGCGCCTTTTCGACCACGTCGAGCTTGCCATAGAGCGCCGCTTCGATCACTTCCTGCTGGGTCATGGTTTCGGGTTTCGCGGCCGGTTCTTCGGCAAACGATTGGACTGCGGCGAAGGCGGCGAGGGCGGAAAGCAGGGCTCGGATGGAGGTCATGGTCGGTTCCTTCTTGGTTTGGAATGCCCCATCCGACCACAGATGGTTGGGCAAGGCAAGGGGAATAACGGTTGCGGGCGGCGGGCGCGGGGATTACAATCCAGCCGTTTTTGGGAAGGGAATTGGAGCCGGCCATGAAAAAATTGCTATGGGTGGTATTCGTCGTCCTGTTGGCGGTTGGAACCGGTGCTCAGGAGCGCAAACGCAACATCACTTCGGCTGAAGCCGAGCGGGCGGTGGGCGAGGTGGCGGCGTTCCAAGGCTTTCCCGAAAAATTCCGTTTGGCCCGGATGGGCAGCGTCGAGGCCGAAGGCCGCCATTTCCATATCTTCACCACCTATCTCGATGAGACCCGCCGCTGGCGCGCGCTGGTTTTCGCCAACAGCGGCACCTATCTCGGCTACTATGAAACCGCCGACGAACCCGCCGAACTGGAAAAGGGCGGGATCGTCTACCCCGGCGGCAGCTACAGCATCGCAACGGGCGACGAAGAAGAGGGCGTTTTCGATACCGGCAACGCCCATATCATCACCTTCGGACCGGACGGCCCTCCGGCCGAAGTGAAGTTTGAAAAGCGGAGGTTCACGTTTTTCTCTTCGCCCAAGCGCGTCCAGCCGGAGAACCCCGGCTTCCGCTTTGTGGCCGTGGCCGACCGGCTGGTCAACGCCATGAACCATGGGCGCTATGCCCGCGCGCGCGATGAATTCGGCGAGCAGGCCCGCGCCCGGCTGGACGAGGAGCAGACCCGGCTGGTTTTCTCCAACCTGCGCATGCGTCTGGGCAAGGTCGAGCACCTCGAGGTTCCGTGGATCCAGGATGAGGAAACCGCCGTATTCCCCGCCACCTTCGAGCGCGGGATGCTGGGCCTGAAGATGACGCTCGAGGAAAACGACAAGATTGCGGGCTTGTGGGTGCTTCCGTTCGAGACCGCCTTTCCGGACATCGGGAAAAACCAAACGCCGCTCGGCCTGCCCTTCGCCGGCCGGTGGCGCGTGCTGTGGGGCGGGACAACGCGCGAAACCAGCAAGTATTTCGGCAACCGCGGCCGCCACCATGCGCTGGAGTTCGTCGTGGCCGACCGGTACGGCAACACCTATCTGGAAGAAGGGCGCCGCAACGAGGATTATTTCGCCTTTGGCCGACCGGTGCTTGCACCGTCCGATGGAACGGTGGTCGCCGTGGTGCAGGGCGTCCCCGACAACCGGCCCGGGGCGCCGAACCCCTTTGCTTCGCTAGGCAATGCGGTGGTCATCCAGCACGCCACCAACGAGGTGTCGGTGATCGGCCACCTGATGGACAAGAGCATCGTGGTGAAGGAGGGCGACGTGGTTACGGCGCGCCAGCAGGTCGGCCGTTGCGGCAACTCCGGCGATTCGACCCAGCCGAGCATTTACTACCACCTGCAGGATTCCCCGGTGCCCTTGGGAGGATCCGGCTACCGCGCCCGCTTTGCGGGTGTCTTGGTCTGGAAGCAGGGGCTCGCGCACGCCAGCCAGGAACACGTTCCTTCCCGCGGCGAATACGTTGAGCAACACGGCGTTTCGTCAGAGGAACGGCTGCCCCCGCGGGACGGAGCCGAGCCCGAAGAGCCGGGCAACTGACTGGGCGACATCGTAGAAGCCGGCGCGCACGCCGAGGGATTCGCCCTGCGTTCCCGGCCGATGAACCAGCAAAGGAACGAATTCCCGCGTGTGGTCGGTGCCCTTGAAGGTGGGGTCGTTCCCGTGGTCGGCCGTCAGGATCAGCACGTCCCCTTTTTCTAGCCGGGGCAGGAATGCGGCCAGCCAGGCGTCGGTCTGGCGCAGGGCGGCGGCATAGCCGTGCGGGTCGCGCCGGTGGCCGTAGTGCATGTCGAAATCGATGAAATTGGCGAAGATGAACCCTTCGCCCGGCCGCCGCAGGAACTGCTCTACCGCTGCCTGCGCCTCCGCCGTGCCGTTGGCGTGGATGCTTTCCGTGATGCCGCGGTGCGCGACAATGTCCTCGATCTTCCCGACGGCATAGACCGGAATCCCCGCGTCGCGGAGGCGTTCGGTGATGAGCGGTTCGCTGGGTGCAAAGGCATAGTCGCGCCGATCGTTGGTCCGCTCGAACGCGCCCGGTTTTCCTCGGAAGGGGCGGGCGATGACGCGGCCGACCTTGAGCGGATCGCACAGGCGGCGCGCGGTTTCGCAGCCGCGGTAGAGTTCGTCCAGCGGGATCGCGTCGATGTGCGCCGCAAGCTGCATCACCGAATCGGCGCTGGTATAGGCGATCCATGCCCCGGTGCGGAGTTGCTCTTCGCCAAATTCCTCGATGATCGCCGTGCCGCTGGCCGCCTTGTTGCCTAGGACGCGACGGCCGGTTTCGCGTTCGAAGGCCTCCGTCAGCGCCTGTGGAAAAGAGGGGAATTCCTTTGGGAAGTCGTGGAAACCGGGGTTGATCTCCAATCCGCAGAGTTCCCAATGGCCGGTGATGGTGTCCTTGCCTTGCAAGACCGGGCGCATTGCGCCGAACGAAGCCGTCGGTTTTTCGGTGGCGGGGCAACCGGGAATGGACAGGCCGGCAGGTAGCAAGGCGGGGATATTGCCCAGCCCCATGTTTTGCAAGGCGGGGAGTTCCAGCCGGCCGACCGCTGCGCCGATGTGCGGCAGGGTCGCGCTGCCGGAGTCGCCATAGGCCGCCGCGTCCGGCGCCGCGCCGATGCCAACGGAATCGAGGACGATCAAAACCACTTTCATGGCGGCAGGCTGGCCTGTTCGCTGATCCGGAGGAAGCCTAATCGCCGGAGGAGTTTTCCGTACTCCCCAAGCACTTGCGGCCGGATCAAGGCTCCTTGCTTACTCCGGGATTGGACGGGTCGTAACCTTCGGGATCGTTGCCGTGGCCGTTGTTGCCATCGTCGTAAAGGCTGCTGACGGGGGGAGGGGAACGGTAGAGGGGCTGCTCCACGATCCGGGTAGGAGTTGCCAGTCGGCAGCTGGCGGGGGAATGACCATGATGTCGGTTTGGGAAGGGGGCGGTGCCCCGGGAATGCCCGCCGTATCCGGATTGAAGGTGACGTCCAGTTTGGTTGGCTTTGACCCCTCGCGCTGGATGTCGATCTTGTTTCCCGCCGCCATGCAACCGAAGACGCTGAGCTTTTTCTGGTCGGAGGTGTTGAGGTTGTTGTCCCTAAAGTCGTTTTCAGCATAGAGGTAGGCGTGGATGGCTCCGCCGCTGCCAAACTGGGTATCGCCCAGATAAATATTTCCGGTGGCGCCCGCGTCGTCAAGAATACCGTTGACGGTGCTATCCTTCATCGCGATGAGGCAAAGCGAATCGAGCGGATCTTGGATGGAAGAGGAGGCCAAATCCCTGTAGGCGATGGATTTGGAGCCGGAGGGTGTATTGTCCCCCTTTGCGGTGAGGTTGCCGTAGGTGCCGTTGTAGTAGAATTCGTCCGAGATGGTGATGTTGCCCTTGACGACGATCGTCACCTTGGTGCCTGGCTCCGCGAAGCGCATGGCGCAGGCGTTGGGGCTATGGATGTAGAGGTTGCCGTCGACGAAGTAGACCTTGTTGTTCCCGTTGGCTTTGACATCGATGAATTTGGGGACTGTGGTGCTGTTTCCTGAATCCCCCGTGGTGATACCTTTGTTGCTATCGCTGCCCCCGTATGTGGAGTGGGTGGGGTCTTCGAGGAAAAAGTCGTCGGTGAGCCGCTGGCCGGCCTTGCTGCCATAAATGTAGTTTCCGTCTTTATCCTTTGTTTTTGGATAGACGAAGGGATCATAGTCGCGCCCCGGGATGCTGTTCTGGGTGCCGCTGGTGAGTGGGTTCATCACGAAGATATGCGCCGGGTTGCTTGTGGAGGTGATTTTTTTGGCGGTTCCCCCGCCGAATGCGCTGCTGTCGACTTTGACGTCGTGCCCCCAGCCGGGGGAGGCGCCCATCGGTGCGACCGGGTCGCTTTTGGGCATGTTGTAATACATGCTCGTAAGGTCCGGCTTCTGTATGCCTTGGTCATTGCCGTCGGCTGGCAGCTGGCCTTCGGAGTCTTCTCCGGCCACGCCCGTGATGGTTCCCTTGGCAGAAACCCCGAGGTTGTACTTGCCGTCGCGGTCGTCGACAAACTCCTCCCCGGAGTCGTATGTGCCGTTCCCCTTGTCGACAAACGTCTCGCCTGAGTCCCATGTGCCGTTTGGTTTGTCGACATACCACTGTTTATTCTTAATTTTAATCGCCACGGCTCCCGGAATAGCAGCCGCCTCTGCCTGCGCTTTGTTCTTAGCCGCCGTGTCGGAACTAGCCGTAATGATAGGCTCTGTTGCGGTATCACGCATCGTGTTCCTTACATCGGTGAATTCTTCGCCGGAATTCCATGTTCCATTCCCGTCGTCAAGGAACGCTTCGCCGGGGGTGTATTCCCCGTCGGTATAAAGAATGTCCTGGTTTGCTGCGGCCCACGCTTGCTGGGCATCGAAATCGTCCTGGGTGGCCGGGCCCTCGTAGACCCTTGGATTGCCCGATTCCATCCACGTTTCGCCTTCGCTCAGGCGCGCGTTACCCTCGACGGCACCGGGGGCGCCGCCATCGCCCAAGTCCTTTTCGGATCGATCCAATTTAGCCCCGTTGCCCGAGAGGTTGCCCTGGACATGGACCGGCCCCGATATTTCATCGATCGAGATCAACGAAAGCGTGCCGTTTTCGTTGCCCTCGTAGACCGCCAGCTGAAGAAAGTCGTTTATGACAATGTTGGTGGAGAGGTCGACGCAGAGGATTTGGACCTGTTGTTCAACGCCGTTGCACCGTCCGACCGAGACGAGGCGGTTGGTTTTTCCGGTCAGGTTTTCCGTGTGAGAAGCGAATCCCCAGTCGGTGCTGTTCAGTGCCGCTTTGTTTTCGAAAAAGGTGCGCGAATAGGACGTGGGGATGATTTGACCACCGCCGTTGACCAACTGTTTCACGGCGCAGCGCAGGCCGGCGTCGGCCAGGTAGAAGGCGCGGTCGCGGCTGATGTTGCTACGGACGATACGCGACTGGCTCATGGCGAGGTGGATGATCGATCCAATGATGGCGGTCGAGACCGCTAGCATAATCACGGTGGTGACGAGTGCGGAGCCCGATTTTGTGTGTGGCTCTGTTTGCATATGGTTTCTCTTTAGGGAGTGGGATCAACATAGTTGCGGAGGCAGGCGGTCAGGCTCATATTGAGCGCTTCGCGTTGGTTTTCGGCGGGGTCGTCTCCCGAGGTGGGTTTGATCACCATGTATTGGATTTGGATCGCGTTGTGCGCAGGGTTGGTCGTGTTGAAGACACGCGCAAAGACCGGGAGCACGGAGCCTGTGTTTTTCGAATAGTTCAAAATTCCCTCGCGGACAAGCCACGTTGCGGCGCCTCCATCGTCGGGGATGTAGACGAGCGCTCCGGTGTTTGGGGTTGGACTGTTGGTGTAGGCCAGCAAGGCCTCGGCGCCGCCGGGATAGGCGAGCCGGACCCAATTGCCGTCCGTTTCGTCGATGGCGACTATCAAGGCGGCCTGATGCACAACGGACAATAGCTTGGACGAGGAGACCAGGGCGCGCGACTGCGTCCAGCCCTTCTCTTCACAGCCGCGGGCAATGCGGCCCACCCATAGGTGAATGTGAATGGCGGCGGCGATGACGACGGTGCCGATGGCCATGGCGGTCATGACCTCGACGAGGGTGAACGCCGAGCGTCCGGTTTTTGGGAGGGAATGGTTCATGGTGCCACGACGGGGTCTTTCATGAGGACGGTCGAGAGGGTGGTTTGGGCGGTGCGGTCGGAGCCCGGAACGGCAAAGCTCGCTTGAACATGGATTTCCGCATATCCATCCATTGTTCCCGGCGGGGTGGTAATGACGGAGCCATTGGCGGCATGCAGGATGACTCCGGTGGTTCGCACGATCGTTACCTGGTGCGTGGCCGTATCGACAATGTTGGTGATCGGGGGCACATAGCCGCCCCGGACGGGATTGTAGCCGGCGGCGACGACCGCTTCGATGCCTTGCTTGGCAATGGTGTGGGCTTCCGCCATCAGGCGGTTGGTCTGGGTCAGGCGCAGGGTGGCCAGACCGGCGGAATAGATGCCTGCGGATACCATGGTGAAAAGCGCCATGGCGATGACCACCTCGACCAGGGTCATGCCGCTGCACCGGTGCCGTTTTGCGCTCTTCCCTGACATGGTTGGTTGCGGGCTCATCGGTTTTGTCCAAACGTCCTTCCAAATTGGGGGTATGGCCCACACGATTGCGCCGATAATGCACCCCCCGTTTAAGGTCAAAGAAACAAAAGAAGCTAAGCAGGGCTTGTGCCATGTTAAGATTGGCGGGTGGCAAGGATCGTTGCCGTCTCCGATTCCTGCTAGCCACAGAAAGCGTTTGGAACGTTCTGCAAAAGGCCGGTCGGTTCCCAGTACACAGTCTTTGTCGCAAGGCGATTGCGCATGGAAAAATTGTTTTATTCCGGCAACCTTTTGCGGCACGGAGGTTTGCAAAAATGAAAAAACCACCCCGCCGAGCGAAGGCTTCTGCCGAATGTCAACCGGCTCGCGTACCGGGAACGCCGCCTGCGACCAGGGCTTCCGCGATGGGGCGGGGTTTGTTGCGGGGGACTGGAAACGCTACTCCTGCGGGGAAAACCGCGAGAAAACCAACTCCCCGTTGGCCACGTTGTGGTGGACGGAGAAATATTTCAGGAACGACATGCCCAGCAGGCCGTCCAGATCGGCATCCAGCGCATTTTTGACTACCGCGCAGCGCACCCCTTCCACCTTGGCGTAGCCCACCGCCACCGATTGCAGCGTGGCCTGCCGGATATCGATGACGCTGCCGTCGGCCAGGATACCGTCGGAGATCGGCAGGTCTTCGAGCCGCATGCCCAGTCTTTGGGCGAAAGATTCGCGGATGGTCATGATTTCGGCGCCGGTATCGAGCACGAATTCGCCGCTCAGGGTGTCGTTGACCAAAACGCGGACGATGGTGGCGTTGCCCCGGATGCGGAAATCGATTTTGTTGGCCGGGAGCTCCTGCCGGAAGCGTACCACATGGCGGTCGAGCATGGCGAAGAGGGCGGCGGTTTGTGCGCCAGGTGCGGGGAAGCGGCCCTTGTGCGCGTCAAATTCCGTTGCGAAACGGTCGAGCGCCTGGCGGTAGGTGACCACCGGCTGGTGGTCGGATTTGAATTCCTGCCGGATTTTTTGATGCTGTTGTCTTGCCTCGTCGCCTTGGGTCGCAAGCTGGCTCATCTGGCCAAACAGGGTATCCGCCTCCTCCTGCAGCTTCACCTTTTCCTCGACCATTCGCCGGTAGCGCATGGCCGTGGTGTTGTCGTAGGGGTTGTATTCCGGCAGCACGACCGCAGCGGCCTGCCTGTTCTTTTCTTCGGTCAGCCGGGCGGTTTCGGCGAAGGCTTGGCGAAGCTGGATCTGTCGCTGCTCGAGTTTCTGGAGTTGCTCCTCATGCCGCGCGGCCATGTATTGGGCATCCGTGGCCGCGTTGCGCAGCTGAAGCAGTTGGCGGAATTTGGACGCAATCTCCGCATGTTCCGGCGGAACGGTGTTGAGCAGGCCCGATAGGCTCGCCTGCGGCGTCGGGGCGGTTGCGGCGGTTCCGGTTTTTATCACCTTTTCGAGCTGGCTGCGGGGAATGTTCATCTGGCCGCCGCCGATGGAAATCGCCACATGATCGGCCTCTTCGGCGAGGATGGTGCATTCCAGCGACCGGCCGTTTTTGAAAACGATCCGGTCGGCGCGGCAGGCGACTGCGGCCAGTGCCAATGCGAGGGCGAGGATGGTGCCAACCTGTTTCATGGAATGGGGAAGGGTAGGGCCAGGCGGCGGGGCTGTCAATCCCCGTAACCGGTCCGGCGGCCAGCGGTGCCGCAACGCGGTTGACACCCCGCCGTTCTGGGTCTAGTTTTTCCGGCGTTTGTTGAATCAACACAAGGATGATCCCATTATGAGTACATTCGGTTTTGCACGGCGGGAGCTGACGCTTTCCTCCGGAAAAAAGGTGGGCTATTTCAGCCTCAAGGCGCTCGAGGAAAAGGGCTATGGCGATTTCTCGAAGATGCCGAAATCGGTCAAGATCCTGATCGAGTCGCTGGTGCGCATGCAGGGCCATCCGGCCTACACCCCCGCCCAGGTCGAATCGCTCGCGAAATGGTCGCCCGCCGCCGAACGGGAGGAGCTGCCCTACATGCCTGCCCGCGTGCTGCTGCAGGACTTCACCGGCGTGCCCTGCGTCGTCGACCTCGCCGCGCTGCGCTCGGCCATGCAGAAGGCGGGCAGGGATGCCGGCCGCATCGAGCCGCTCATTCCCGTCGATTTGGTGATCGACCACTCCGTCCAGCTCGACACCGCCGGCCACGCCACCTCGTTCAAGCTCAACGTCGACCGCGAATTCGAGCGCAACGAGGAGCGCTACAAATTCCTCAAGTGGGGCCAGCAGGCTTTTGAAAAACTGCGTGTCCTCCCTCCCGGCCTTGGCATCTGCCACCAGATCAACATGGAATACCTGGCTGGTTGCGTGATGGTGGATGAAAGCGGCACCGCCTATCCCGACACGCTCGTCGGCACCGACTCGCACACGACGACCATCAACTGCATGGGCGTGCTCGGCTGGGGCGTCGGCGGCATTGAGGCCGAAGCGGCGATGCTGGGCCAGCCGATCCCGATCCAGACGCCGGAGGTGGTCGGCTTCAAGCTTGCCGGCAAGCTCAAGCCGGGCGTCACCGCGACCGACCTCGCGCTGACCGTCACCAAGATGCTGCGCGCCAAGGGCGTGGTTGAAAAATTCGTCGAATTCTACGGCGAAGGCGCGGCCAACCTTGGATTGGCCGACCGCTGCCCCATCGCCAACATGGCGCCCGAATACGGCGCGACGATGGGTTTTTTCGCGATCGACGAAAAGACGATCGACTACCTGCGCGAAACCGGCCGCTCCGCCGAGCAGTGCGAACTGGTCGAGAACTACTGCAAGGCGCAAGGACTCTGGGGCTTTGCCGACGAAGCCGCCTACACCGACATCCTCGAACTCGATTTGGCGGACGTCGAGCCGGTCATCGCCGGGCCCAGCCGCCCGCACCAGCGCCTGCCGCTCAAGGCCGTCAAAAAGGAGTTCAACGACGACTTCAAGCCCTCCGGCAAGGCGGTCGAGGTTTCCGGCTACGGCACCCTCAAAGACGGCGCGGTCGTGATCGCCTCGATCACCTACTGCACCAACACCTCCAACCCGGGCCTCGTGATGGGCGCG
>JBGSLE010000338.1:0-4520 GCA_041740875.1 Pontiella sp.
GGAGCCCTACGTCGTTGGCCTCTGCGCCGCCAAGCGCAGCCTCACGCGCCCGGCGGTGGCGGCCATGTGGGAATTGGCGGAGCAGCTATAGCGCCCGCCGAAAAATGCCGTGCCGGATCGTTGGCTGTTGCGGGGTCAACCCTTGGGAAGGGGGGTGTATTTGAAATCCTCGGTCACAAACTTGCGCAACCGGTTGGCACAATGCTGAAGCGCCAGGAGGCGTTGGTCGATCGATTCCAACTCACCAAGGGAATAGCGTCCGGTCCCCACCGCATCCGCCAGCCCGAACTTGGCCCGGTTCAGGGTTTCGACAAAGGTGTCAACGGCCTCGGCCAACCCGCCATCCGCTTGGTATTGCACGGCCTCGACCTCCACCTCGACGGCGATCTCGTTCAGCCGGGCGAACATCCAGTCGATAAACTCCTGGCAACCGGGCCAGGCCTCCTCGATGTTGACCCGCCGGAACACCCGGGTGGTCGGCATCGGGTGTACCCAGCGCCCTTCGAATGCCCGGATCTCCCTCAACGTGTTGCAGATCGAACCGAAATGCTCGCCGATCAGCCTGGCATCGACTTCGCCAACCGGCTCTTCCTCGCCGATGCGCAACCATTTTTTCGCCAACTTATTCATCTGTTGCCTGCCCACCCCGCTGGAGATTTGAACCGGAAGGCTACGCTAATCCCCTTTCCGATTAAACCTTATTCGACCAGACAAGAAAAGCGCCCGCCCGTCCGGGATGGACAGGCGGGCGCGGGGTTGCGGAGGAGAGAGCGGAGGGCTAGCCGATGGCTTCCTTGCCCTTCTCGCCGGTGCGGATCCGGATGCACTCCGGCAGGTCGAGGATGAAGATTTTCCCATCCCCGATGTTGCCGGTGCGCGCACCCTTGATGATCGCATCGGTGGTGGCGGCGACAAAATCGTCGTTGACGGCGATTTCGAGGCGCACCTTCTTGAGCAGGTTTACTTCGACATCAGCGCCGCGGTAGGTTTCGTGGTAGCCCTTCTGCTGGCCGCAGCCGAGCGCGTTGGTGACGGACATCTTGTACACCTCCGTCTCGTAGAGCGCCTGCTTGACCGAGTTGAGGGCGTCGGGCTGAATATAGGCAATTATCAATTTCATATCTAAACTCCTTCGTCGTTTTGCGGTTTTAGGTTTTAAGTGGCTAAGTTTTAAGCGCGGACTCTGCCTCCGGGAACTTAATCCTTAAAACCTGACACATAACACTCCTTACACGTTGGTGAAGAACTGGAATCCGTTGTAGGCCTCCATGCCGTGTTCGCCGAGGTCGAGGCCCTTCATCTCCTCTTCCTTGCTGACGCGGATGCCGACGGTCTTCTTGAGGACAAAGAAGATAAGCAGCGCGGCCGGGAAGCAGACGGCGGCGTAGGAGACCACACCAATGAGCTGCGTGAGGAAGCTATGGTTGGGGCTGACGGCCACGAAGAGCGTGCCGAGGATACCGCAAACCAGGTGGACGGTGGTGGCGCCGACAGGGTCGTCGATCTTCGCGCGGTCGAGCGCCATGACGGAAACCACCGCAACCGCGCCGCAGAAGAAGCCGATGGCAACGGCCCACGGTACGGAGACCACGTCCGCGCCGGCGGTGATACCGACGAGGCCGGCCAGGCAGCCGTTAAGCACCATCGAAAGGTCGGGCTCCTTCTGAAGGATCCAGGAGAGGAGCATCGCGCCCATGATGCCGGCAGCAGCGGCGAGCGAGGTGGTGACGAGCACGTAGGAAACCACGCCCGGGTTGGCCGAAAGGACCGATCCGCCGTTGAAGCCGAACCAGCCGAGCCACAGCATGAAGACGCCGATGGTCAGCAGCGGCATGTTGTGGCCCATGATGCCCTTGACCTTGCCGTTGACATACTTGCCCACCCGCGGGCCGATCACGAGGATGCCAGCCAGCGCGCCCCAGCCGCCGACCGAGTGGACCAGCGTCGATCCCGCGAAGTCGTAGAACCCGAGCTCGTTCAACCAGCCGCCGCCCCATTTCCAGGAGCCGACGAAGGGATAGACGAACGCCACGTAGAGGGCGCTGAAGACCAGGAACGGCCCGAGCTTGACGCGTTCGGCAACCGCGCCGGAGACGATCGTGGCGGCGGTGGCGGCGAACATGCCCTGGAAGAGGAAGTCGGTCCAGTAGGTGTAGCCGGGGTTGTAGGCGCTGGTCAGCCCGCCCTCGGGGCAGCTGATGCCGAAGCCACCGAAGCCGAACACCTTGCCTACAATCCAGCCTTCGCTGCCCGGATACATCAGGTTGAAGCCGACGATGGCGTAGGTCAGCAGGCCGATCGCCACGATGGCCGTGTTCTTGAACAGGATGTTGACCGTGTTCTTGGCACGGGTCAGGCCGGTTTCGACCGTCGCGAAGCCCAAGTGCATGATGAACACCAGGAAGGTGGCGACCATCATCCAGGTGTTGTTCACGGTAAACATCACATCCGCCGCCGTGATTTCCGGTGCGGCCTCCTCGGCCATGACGGCCATCGGCAAAGCGACGGCGGCCAAGACCATTGCGAGCATTCCTGCTCTTCCCAACTTCTTCATTTCATCCTCCTAGGGGTTACATGATTCAACGATCCAACAACGGGTTGGAACGGCTTCCCCTATCGCAAAAGGTGTGCCACCGGAATTAAAACATCATAAATCATTGCACACCATGCATTAATGACTATTTCAATTTTATCATTTAGAATCATATTGATTCATATTTGAAGCACAATGATATGTTAGTACATTATTGTATCTATATTGGCCGATCATGCCCGTGGTGTTGCTATGGTGGGGAGCGACGCGGAAACCGCGCCTACGCCTCGGTTCCGGCAGGAACCAGATTGTGGTCGAGCAGGAAGGCTTCGACTTCGCTGATCCGCCCAAAATCGAGCATTTGGTTGGCGATCTCCCGCGCATCGTCGAGCCGGATCGAGTTGACGAGCCGCTGGACGGTGGGGGCGTTGACGATGTCGATGCTGAATTTTTTCAGCCCGACACCGAGCAGGAACGGCAGCATGCGCGGGTCGGCCGAAAGGTCGCCGCAGATCGAGACATCCTTTTCCAGCGTCGTGGCGGAGGCGACAATGCGGTTGATCGCCCGCAGGATCGCCGGATGGTGGGCCAGATACATCTTCGAAACCTGCTCGTTGGTCCGGTCGACCGCCAGCATGTACTGGATCAGGTCGTTGGAGCCGATCGAGAGGAAATCGGCCTCCTCGGCCAGTTCGTCCACCACCTCGACGGCGGACGGAAGCTCCATCATGACGCCGAGCTGGGTATCGCGGCTGAAGGGGATCCCCTCGCCTTCCAGCTCGTCCATGCACTCGTAGACGATGGCGCGGGCCGCCACGAAATCGTCGACCGAGGAGATGAGCGGGAACATGATGCGGGTGTTGCCGCCGGCACCGGCGCGGAGGAAGGCGCGCAGCTGCTGGCAGAAGATGTCCTTGTTCTGCAAGGAGAAGCGGATGGCGCGCATGCCGAGGAACGGATTGGCCTCGTTGACGTTGGAATAGTAGGAGAGCATCTTGTCGCCGCCGATGTCGAGGGTGCGGAAGGTGACGCTGCGCCCCTCCATCTGGTCGACGAGCTTCTTGTAGATGACGTACTGCTCCTCCTCGGTCGGGAAGTCGTTGCGCACGATGAACGGGAACTCGGAGCGGTAGAGCCCGACCCCCTCGGCCTTGAACTTGCGCGCCGGCTGGAGGTCGCTGAGCAGGTTGATGTTGGCGTAGAGCTGGATCCGTTCGCCGCACTTGGTCAGCGTCTGCTCCTTGACGTCGGCGGCGTCGTGCAGGGCCTTCCAGGCCTTGTCGAGCTCGCGGTACTTCGCCTGAACCTCCGGACCTGGGCGCAGGTAGATGACGCCCTGGTCGGCATCCATCAGCAGCTCTTCGTTCTCGGGAATCCCGTCGGCCTGTTCGCGGCTGACGGCCACCATCGGGATGCCGAGCGAGCGGCTGATGATGGCGTTGTGCGAGGTGACGCCGCTGCTGACGATGAACCCTTCCACGTTTTCGGCGGAAAGCTTGAGGATATCGGACGGCAGCAGCTCGTGGGCGATGAGGATCTGCCCGCGGTAGTCGTACGCCCCCGTCTCCTCGTTGAGCAGGTTGCGCGTGAGGCGGTTACCGAGGTCCTTGACGTCGAGCACCTTTTCGCGGATCAGCGGCATCTTGCTGTTGGTGAAGACCTCGACATATTCGTTGACCACGACGGCGATCGCCTTGACGGGGGGCATGCCGGCCTTGATGAGCTTGGCGATGCGCCCGGTGAACTGGTCGTCCTCGAGGATCAGCAGGTGGGCGCTGAAGATCAGCACGGCCACGTCGGCCAGCTCTTCGCTGGTCTGCCGCTGGAGCCGTTCGATCTGCTGGGCGGTCGTTTCGACCGCCAGCCGGAATTCCTCGATCGTATGGGGCTCGGCGGCGGGATCCGGCAGGATGCAGCGCTCGCCATGGGCCGAATCTAGCGTGAGCGCACGGCCGCGCGCCGTCCCTGGGCTGGCCGAACGGCCGCG
>JBGSLE010000339.1:0-3408 GCA_041740875.1 Pontiella sp.
CCGCGCTGGGCGGCGGCACGGTCTTCTTGCCGCACATTTCCGCCAGCGGCTATGGCATCCGCACGCCGCTGAACGTGCCTGCGGGCGTTGAACTTTGTTCGACGTGGGAAAGCATCCACACCTTCAACGCCGAAAAAACACCGCTGAAAGGCGCGCTCTTGCAAATCTATCTCGGGCGCAACGGCACGGTTCCGGCGATCGTGCTGAACGAGGGGAGTGGATTGAAGGGTTTCACGATCCATTATCCGGAACAGTTTTCCAACACGATCGCGCCCTACTCGTTCACCGTGCAGGCGGTTGGCGACGGCGCGTATGTGCAGCATACGCAATTCCTGAACTCCTACAACGCCATGGAGTTCAACGGCAGCGACAACCACTTGGCCGAAAACATCATCGCCGACCACATCTACCGCACCGTGAAGGCGATCAACTGCGCCAATGGTCGCGTGCAGTTTATCAACGTGCGCGACGAATGGGATGTGACGGATTTCCCCACCCACCAGGGGGGACTCATGGGATACGCCCTCAGCAACTCCATCCCCTATGAAATCATCGGCTGCACCAACCAGGAGATTTTTGCGACGTTCCAACGGATGAGCCAATGGATGGGCAGCTTTTCCAATTCCACGCTGCACACGCTGCAATACAGCTCCGAATCATGCACCGGCGGATTGCGGATCAAGGACATTCCAACCGGCGGGTTGGTCGAACTCATCGGCACCTCCATGCGCTTCAACGAAGATACGCGCAACCATGTGACGGGATTCGATGTCAGCACGGCCGCCAATGGCGGCGACTTCCGGCTGATCTCCACCTTGGCCAGCGGATATCCGGACACGATGGTGCAATCGGATTCCGCCGATTGTCTTTTCCAGCAGCTTGTCCATCCGGCGCACACGTGGAAAATCGCAACCGATGGCATCAAAATGACTGGGGAAAACCCCGCCGTGGTGCGGTTTGAAAATTGCGGGATCTTTTCGCCCCTCTCGGCCCAGGTCGCCAATGTGGACAACGCCCGGATCGAATATGTGGGGAACATGATCGATGAGGGGTTTGAATACAGCGAACTCCACTCCCGCCTCCAAACCACGGTGAATCCGGCAAACCTGCTGCCGGCGACGCGCATCGCGCTGGTGGCGAATTGGGCCTTGCCGTCGGTTTGGACGTCGATGAACCTCGAAGCTCCCGGAAACGCGGGGATGGTGCTGCTGACCGCGCAATACGGGCGCGCCACCAAGGATATGTTCTACCGCCAATGGCGATCCTCCATCACGGGCTACGTTCCCACCGGAACCCCCCGGGAGTTGCTGTTCGAGGTCAACGCCCAACTCTTCAATGGGGGCGAGGAACCTGTCGGCGGATCGCTTCAATTCCTCTACTACGACGGACAGGCGGGCCAGATCGCGATTTCGTACAAGCTCCCCGGCGGCAACTGGATTTCCGCCGCCAACCTCACGCTCAACGGCGATGGCGGGTACGTGCTGCCCTCGATCAAGGGTACCCAAAATCCCTATTGGATCGTTCGTTCGCGGTTCCCGGAACCCTCTTCAGGCGCGGTACGCAAATCAAGCTGACCGTACAAAGCGGCGACGCCATTTTCTCCTTCCTCGCGCTCCAATCGACCGGCGGGGTTCAGCAACCGCCCTATGGCGCCGCGCTCAATTTGCCGCCCGCCTTTGCGTCCGATGCGCTTGCGTTTACCAATGCCGCCGTGGGTGCGCCATTCGTGGAGTCCATCGCCCCGCTGGCGACCGATCCGGATTATGGCGAAACGCTGGCCTTCTCGAAGGTTTCCGGCCCGGCGTGGCTCGCCGTTTCGCCCAACGGGGCGCTTTCCGGAATGCCGCTTTCTGCCGATGCGGGAACCAATTCGTTTGTGGTGCAGGTCGGCGATGCGGGCGGATTGACCGATCAGGCAACGTTGACCGTCGTGGCGACGGTGTCCGTCGCACCAAGCGATCCGTATGCGGATTGGGCGCGCGCATATGATTTGGCGGGCGGCGAGACGGACGATGACGACAACGACGGCCTCCCCAACCTGTATGAATACGCGGTCGGCGGAAACCCGACCAATGCCGGCGATGTCGGCTTCGCATCCACCACCGCGGTTTTTGCCATTGGCGGAACCAACTGGTTCGAATATGTCTATCCGCGCCGCAAGGGGGTTTCTGGGCTGGCCTACCGCCTGGAATTGTCCGACGATCTCACCTCGACCAATTGGGTCTCGGGCGGGTATATCGAAATTCCGCCGGCCGGAAACCTCGACGCCGAATTCGAGGCCGTCACCAACCGGGTGGATACCACGGGAACACAAAAGAAGTTTATCCGGTTGGGCATAGGACCGTTGTAAACAGGAGTGGAAGTCTGAAACCAAACCACAACGAAATGAGTCGCCGGGGGATGCTTGGAGGCGCCGGCGCGTCGGCGCTCCTGTTTCTGGCGGGGCGCAGCAGCCCGGCGCAGACCGGCCAAAAAACGGGTGGCGATTTCGCCTTCCTGGAAGCCGAACAGTTTGCGGACCGCGGCGGCTGGGATTTGGATCAGCAGTCGCTGGAGCCGATGGGCTCGTCGTACCTGCTGGCGCATGGTCTCGGCGTGCCGGTGCGGGATGCCGTGACGACGGTTCAATTTCCCTCGGCAGGAACCTACCGCGTGTGGGTCAGGACGCGCGATTGGGTGGCCCCGTGGAATGCGCCGGGCGCGCCGGGCAGGTTCCAGCTTTTGATCAACGGGAAAGCGCTCGGCGAGGTTTTCGGCACGAAAGGCGCCGCGTGGCATTGGCACGATGGCGGCACGGTGGCGGTGGATCGCGCGGCGACCGTTGCGCTGCATGATTTGACGGGGTTCGAGGGGCGCTGCGATGCGGTGCTGTTTTGCAAAGACCTCGGTTTTGTTCCCTCGAACGACGTGGACGCGCTGGCGAAATTCCGCCGCGCGCTGCTGGGATTGCCCGAACAGCCCGACGCTGGCGGCACATTTGACTTTGTGGTGGTCGGGGGCGGCATTGCGGGCGTTTGCGCCGCGCTTTCCGCTGCGCGCAACGGATTGAAGGTGGCGCTAGTCCAAGATCGACCGGTGCTGGGCGGCAATGGCAGTTCGGAGGTGCGCGTCTGGCCGGAAGGCAAGACGAACCTGGAGCCATATCCGCATATCGGCGATCTCGTGGTGGAAATGTTGCGGCCGCTGCCGCGCAGTGGCGTCAGCATGAACGCGCGCTCGGCCGATTTCTATGACGATGAACGTAAGGCCGGCATCGTTCGCGCCGAACCGCGCATCACGTGGCTGGGCGAGCAGCGGGCGATCGCGGTGGAGATGAAGGACGGCGCGATTGCGGCGGTGGTGGTGCAGCACGTCCGGACGGCGCGGCAATCCCGCATCGCAGCCGCGTTGTTCGCCGATTGCACGGGC
>JBGSLE010000340.1:0-4677 GCA_041740875.1 Pontiella sp.
GGCAACCGGCCAATCTCCAGCTGTCCGCCTTCCGCGACGACCTGCTCCGCGGCCTGCCCGTTACAAACATACCGCACGCGGAGCTGCTTCTTCTGGTTGATTGCAGGATCGCCGCCCAGAATCCGGTTGCCGACTCGGATAGCCAGCTGGCCATCGCGGACCTGGCCGGCAAGCAGCGCCGTCACATCCGCGCCCTGCCGTCCGTCCAAGGCCTCGTACCGGGCTTCAAAAATTTCCAGGTCGGGCGGCGGCGGGACGGCAGAACCGGGCGGGTGCTGGAACGAAGCGGCGACGACATGGTCGCCGGATGCGTTTTTGCGGAAGACGACGAATACCGATCCGGCCGGGTCGAATTGCAGCGGCACGGTGGTGCATCCGTTTTCATCCCGCCACACGGGCGCGGTTTCGATGCGCCCCGTATCCGGCCACCAGAGTTCCGGCGTTTTGCCTGCGACGCGGAAGGTGCAATCGACGGCCTCGAACCGGTCGCGCTGGTTGGAGACGAAATAGATGTCGGCGTCGCCGTCCCTGCGGTGGATAAAGTCCAGGTTGGCCCGGTTTTCGTCCGCGAACGAAAAGTCCGGCTTCAGGCCCAAGCCGGCGAACACCTGCTCCATCGTCTGCCCCCAGACCACGTTCCCCTTGCCGAGGCGATGTTCGGTGACCGTCTTGCCATCGCAGCCGCCCCACATTTCGGCAACTAGCGCGCGGACCTCCCCGTCGCACTCCGGATAGCCGGCGAGGCTGGGCGATCGTTCCGGCGGCGGACCGACCAGGGTCAGACCTTCCGCGACAAAGCCGCGGAGCTTGCGCAGCAGCGCCGGCGTCATGGAACGGTCCGGCTGGGAGAGCGACAGCACCTTGTAGCGCACGCCGCTATCGAGCACCAGCAGGCCACCCTCGACCTTGGCATGGTTCAGCAGCACATCGGCGTTGATGCCGTCGTAGTCGTGGCCTGCGGGAAGCGAGGGATTTATAACGGGCATTTGCACCGGCGCGCTCTCGCCGCAGAACGCGGCGGCGTCCGCCACGAAGACCCCCTGCTGGAGCATGAACTGGCTGCGGGCGATGTACTGCATCCAGGCGCGGCCCTGCTCCCACCAGGTGCAGGTGCGGTCGAAATGCGAGCCCCACGGACCCATCGTCATGCCGGGCCAGCGGTCCGTCCACGGCTGCATCGCGTACCGGTGGAAGATGTAGCGGTTGATGCCCTGGCAGAATACGCGGTCGCCGAGCGCCTTGAGCATATAGGGATCGGCCAGCCAGCGGCCGCCCGCTTCGCCTGCGCTGGCGGTGAACGATTCGGCGCCGATGACCGGCCGACCGTAGATGTGGCCAACGCTGGAGGCGATCTTGAGCGACGGATGCAACTCCTGCCGCACCCAGAATTCGCCCATCGGAATATCCGCATGCTTGCCGCTTTGCAACGATTCGAAAGGGCCGGTGTAGGGCTCGATCGAGGCTGCCAGCCCGCGTTGGTTGCAGAGCGCCTTGAACCGGCCGAAATAGTTGTCGGCGAACAAATCGGCAATGGTCCGCCGCACATCCCACAGGAAACGCTCCGTGGCTTCCGGATGGTCCACGACGCGCCCGGTGGCGGCGACGAGCCAAGGCAGCGGGTCGTAGCCGCGCCGCCGCAGGAATTCCGTTTCGAATCCGGGGGTCCAGTTCTGGCCGCCGACCTCGTAGCTGTCGATCAGCACGTTGTTGAACGGCTTGCCCGCGCCGGCCAGCGGGCCGAGGTCGTCGACGACCTTTTGCACAAAACCCTCCCAGTGGGCGTCGAGCGCCTGCGCGCTCAGCTTGTCGCATTCCAAGCCCAGGCCGCCATCGGGCGCCGGATGGTTTTCGCGGCCGGTCGGCGTAAAGCCGACGCGGAGGATCGTCCACCGCCCCGGCGGCACGTCCCAGTCCAGCTGTCCGTCCGGCTTCATTTTTCCGGTCAGGTCGACGATGGCCTTGCGGCCGACGGCCAAGCCCGGCGGCACGGAGGATTCCAAGGGGGTTGCTGCGCCCGGCACGGATCCCATGTTCATGCCGCTCTTGGCAAACACGTCGTCCGTGCGCAGGCAGGGGCTGAACGATATTTCGGCCACGTTCACCTGCTTGGCGTTCAACCCGCCGTCCGTAAAGCGGACGCGGTAGAACCTCGCCGGCGCAGGGTTGGCCCCCAGCGAAATGGTTTGGGTGCCGTTGCCGCCGCTGCGGGGAAAGGCGAACGGCCGCACATCGCGGAAATTCCGCCCATCCTCGGAAACCTGCACGACGCCCCGGGGGTTGCGCATGCCGGAACCGAGCACGATAACCGCCGACCGCGCGGCGAACGGTCGGTCAAACTCAAACCCGACAAAGACCTGCTTGCGCGCCGCCGGCAGCGGAAGGGTTGCGACCGTCGCCTGCTTACCGTCGACCAGGGCGCTGCCGTTAAAGCGCGGCGCGTCCGCCGTCACCTTTGGAGCAAGGGACTGCATGGTGACGTCCTCCCCTTCGAGGGCGGGGAACGCCAGCACCGCGATGTCGCGGTAATAGCCGAGCTTGGCCGACGGCTGCGCCAGCGTTCCCGAGAAACGGGACGGACCGGTGGCGGTGGTTTCGCCGATGGTGATTTGCTGCATCGCGTTTTCCGGCGTGTTCCACGGGCCGCCGCTGCTCGACCAGCCCGCGCAGTTGTGCAGGCATAGCTCCACGCCGACCCGGTCGGCCTCCTGCGCCGCATGCTTCATCAACTCGCGCCATTCCGGCGTAAAGAAGCCGACCGGCCCCGCCGGAATGCCGCAGCCTACGTTGAAGATCTGCGCACCGCCGACCCCGACGCGCGCCATCGCCTCCAGGTCGGCGGTGATGCCCTCCTTGGTGACGTTGCCGTTCATCCAGTGCCACCATGTGTGCGGCTTGGCCGAATCGGGCGGATTTGCAAAACCCTGTCCCAGCCCATCGGCCTGCACCCCGCTCGTTGCCGCACAGGCAACAACCGCCGCCACCGCAATCTTCATTCTCATAGGATCACTCCAGCTTAAAAAAATAACCCATCATCCGTTCATGCGCACGCGCAACGCCGGCAGCCTCCGACCTCAAGCTCCCCGTTTTCTACACCGGAGGAATCATGACCACAAAGGTTAAACATATATTTTTACATTTATCCATTTGTATCCTGCATCTTTTCCCGGAACCCGGCGGGTTCCCGGGGCGCTGGCACTACGTTCCGGCTGGCCGGTAGCGCCCGAAGGCATGGGCGGTTTCATACATCGCGACGACGTTTTCCGTAGGCGAATTGTCCTGCAGGGCATGGGTGGGCGCAAAGCAGTAGCCGCCGCCGGGCATGAGGACACCGAGCTTGGCGCGGCAGTCGGCGACGGTTTCCTCCACCGTTCCGGAAGCGACCGGCCCGGCGGTGGAGATGCAGCCGTGGAAGGCCAGCCTCCCGCCAAATTTTTTCTTGAGGTATTCCGGCGCCATGTGGGCGGCTTCGGGCTGGAGCGTGTCCACGACGCGGACGCCCATTTCAATGAAGTCCTCGAAGGCCCAGCTGCTCGACCCGCAGCTATGGACCATCACCGGCAAGCCGTGCGACCGGGCGAGATCGACCAGCTGCTGGTGGCGCGGGCGCAACAGCCTGCGGTACATCTCCAAGCTGATCAGCGGCGCGATCTGCGAGCCGAGGTCTTCGCCGATCCAAAGCAGGTCGATCGCCCCCTTGCAGCGGTCGAGCGCGCGTTCGAGCACGGCCAGCTGCACGGCTAGGCGGCGATCCCAAAGGGCGATCAACGCCTCCTCTTCGTCGGCCATCGCGATAAGCACCTGCTCGACGCCCATGAGCATGCCGCTGGAGTTCATGAAGTCGCCGATGCCGGGGCTGCCGAGCGCCCAGAACTTGTCGGGAAACCGTGCGCACAGCGACGTGCCCTCGTCATAGTTGAAATCGTCCGGATCGGGCATGGGCCAGTTCGCAATGGTTTCCGGATCGGCGCCCTTCAGCGGAAAACCGCAATAGTCCCAGTAGCCCCCCGACTCGTGCTCGATCCAGCGGGTATGCATGCCCCACTCGTTGACGTGCCGGCCGGGCGGCGCCGCGAAGAGCGGCTTGCCGGCGTACATGGGAAATTGATTGTAGATATCGACGCCCAATGCCGCGAGCAGGCCATAGTTGTCGTCCGGCGCCAGCCCGAAATGCATTTTCAACCGTGTGTTGATCCCCTCGTTGCACATGTAGTTGACCGGAACCCGGTCGGGTTCCTGGAAGTTGATCGCCAGCGTGGTTCGTTGCTTCGAGTTCATCGTTTCCTTTGGCACATAGCCCGGCTGCTTGAAACGCGTGGGCGATTGGCCTGTTTGGCTTTCCTAGGGCTTGGGCTTGAGTATGGGGGGAACCGCCTCCCGCTCGAGCGCATCCAACCGCCCGGCCAGCTCCTGCGCCTTTTCCGGATATTGGGCGGCCAGGTTGCTCTTTTCAAACGGATCCTGCGCAAGGTTGAAAAGTTCCAGGATGTCCGGCGCGTTGCGGTCTTCCTTCCGTTTTTTCTGCCGGTCCTCTTTTTCGCCGCCCTCTTCCCCAACCTCGTCCGCCTTGCCGTTGCGGACGAGCTTCCATTCTCCGACGCGGATCGCGCCGGTGCGGCCAAAGGTGTTGAGCAGGATCGCATCGTGCGGGGAGGGTTGGCCCTGCGTGATCGTCGGCCA
>JBGSLE010000341.1:0-3360 GCA_041740875.1 Pontiella sp.
GCCATGGCGCTGGCCTGCGAGCCGAAGCTGCTCGTGGCCGACGAACCGACGACGGCGCTCGACGTCACCGTCCAGCGCGGCATCCTGAACCTGCTGGCGGAGCTGGGCAGCAAGGTCAACTTGTCGGTGTTGATGATCACCCACAATTTCGGGATCGTCTCCGACCTCGCCGACCGCGTCTGCGTCATGCAAAAGGGCAAGCTGGTCGAGGAGGGCCCGACGCGCCGGGTGCTTGATGATCCGCAGCACGAATATACCCGGCAACTCATGGCCGCCGTACCCCGGCTCCGTCCGGCGGGAGGTGCGCATGGATAACCTGCTTGGCGTTGAAAACCTCGATGTCGTCTACGGCAAGGGCAAGGATCGCGTCCATGCCGTGAAGGCGGTTTCGTTCGGCATCCAGCCCGGCGAGATTTTCGGGCTGGTGGGGGAGAGCGGCTGCGGCAAGAGTTCGCTGGGCAAGGCGATCGTCCGCCTCGTCGATCCCACCGCCGGGCGGATCGTCTACCGGGGCGTGGACGTGGCCGGGCTCAAGGGAAAGAGGCTGAAGGACTACCGCCAGCAGGTGCAGATGGTTTTCCAGGATCCCTACGGATCGCTCAACCCGCGCCTCAAGGTGGGCAACGCCATCGTCGATGTGCTGGAGGTTCACCGGATCGGCAAAAACCTGGCTGAACGGCGCGGGCGCGTGGCGGAGCTGTTCGAATCGGTCGGGCTCGACCCGGACTGGGCGTGGCGCTATCCGCACGAATTCAGCGGCGGACAGCGGCAGCGCATCTGCATCGCCCGGGCCTTGTCGCTCGGCCCCGACCTGCTGGTGGCCGACGAGCCGGTTTCGGCGCTGGATGTCTCCGTGCAGGCCGAAATCCTCGACCTGCTGTTGGAGTTGCGCGCCTCGCGCGGCCTGGCGTTCCTCTTCGTGAGCCACGACCTGGCGGTGGTGCGGAAAATCTGCGACCGCGTGGCGGTGATGTATTACGGCGAGATCGTCGAAACCGGCCGCGCGGCCGACGTCATCGACGCGCCGCAGCACGAATACACCAAGGCGTTGCTGGCCGCCGTGCCGGATTTCTAGCCGAACAGGTTTCCGAGCAGCCCTTCTTCGCCGGCCAGGTTTAGCCAGGCGGATTCGGTGGCTAGCATCTTCCTGCGCTTTTCCGGCGTGTCGTCTTCCGCGCCGGAGAGGTGGTCGAAGCCGTGGGCGATGTAGAGCGCCAGTTCATAATCCACCGCCCCGCGCGCCCCGCCTTCCTGCACGGCGCGATCCACATTGACGACCATGTCGCCGCTCCATCCATCGCCTTCGCCGGGCACGGGGTCGTAGCGGAAGCTGATGACGTCCGTCGGGCGGTTCTTGCCGAAATATTCGCGGTTGGTCTGGGTGATGCCTTCGTCGCCGACGAGCACGACGCAGACTTCGCTCCAGGTTTCGGGGTGCGTGCGCGCTTCCAGCCGGTCGGCGAGCCAGTCAGCCAGACGTTGCAGGTTTTTCAGGTGGAGCGGGTGTTTTTGCTGATGGTTTAGGAGGCTTGTTTTCATTTTCTTTCGGGTAGGGGATGCGGCCGTGGAGCATGTTGGAGAGCGAGAAGATGAAGGACTGCTTGACGAGGTTGATCTGGGCCATGGTGAGGTTGGCGTAATCCAGCTGGCCGTCGCGGATCTTCATGGCGAAGATGTCGTCGAGCATGTTGGATATTTTCTGGGGCGTCGGTTTTTCAATGGAGCGAGAGGCCGCCTCGGAGGCGTCGGCGAGCGAAAGAATCGCCATTTCCGGGGTGACGGCGGGGGCTCCGCCGTAGCGGAAGTCGCTGTCGTTGATGAGTTCGGCCAGCGTGGTATTCTCGTCGCCCTGCTGGGTTTTGGCCTTGTGGTAGAAGTAGGAGATCAGGCCGTTGCCGTGGTGCTGCTCGATCGCGTCGAGGACCGGCTTCGGCAGCTTGTGGCGCTTGGCGAGCGCAATGCCCTCCTTGACGTGGGAGGAGATGACCAGCGCGCTCATGTGGGGCGAAAGCTCGTCGTGCGGGTTTTCCTTGTGCTGGATGTTTTCGGTGAAGAATTCGGGTTTGGCCAGCTTGCCGATGTCGTGGTAGTAGGCGCAAACGCGCACCAGCAGGGAGTTGGCACCGATGGCTTCGGCGGCGTTTTGGGCGAGGGTGGCGACCATGAGCGAGTGGTGGTAGGTGCCGGGCGCCTGGATGGCCATTTTTTGCAGGAGCGGGTGGCCCATGTCGGAAAGCTCGAGCAGGGTGATGTCGGTGGTGATCTTGAAGAGCTTTTCGAAGACGGGGATGAGCAGCAGCGTGAGGATGGTGGCGAGCATGCCGGAAAGGATGGCGGCGGCCAGCTGGCCGACGAGCACGGGGACGACCGGGCGGTTGAGGATGGCGACGACGAGGACGTAGAGCACCTTGACCGCGCAGACCCACAATCCGGCGCGGAAGAGGCTGGCGCGGCGGTGGACGTTACGCGCGGTGCTGGTGGCGGTGACGGTGATGAGCATGCCGAGCGCGAAGACGTTGAACGATTGGTCGAAGAGGACCGCGGTGGCGAAGCTGGTCCAGAAGCCGAGGCAGATCGCGGCGCCGCCGCCGAGGAGGATGCCGGCCAGCAGGACGGCCAGGGCGTGGGGCACGAGGTAGGTCAGCAGCGCGGGCGAGATGAGCGAATACTGCACGGAGAGGTAGGCCAGCAGCCGCGCCATGCCGAGGGTGAAGAGCGAGAGGACGACCAGCAGCAGCAGCTTGTCGGCCTGGTGAACCAGCTGGGGGCTTCCGATGCGCAGGATGATGGCGCTGGCGATGAGCCCGGCCAGCAGCAGTATGCCGTTGCCGATGATTTCAAGCACTTGGTCGATCAGCGCCTGCTCCTCGAACCGTTTTTGCTCGTGCTGCTTGAGCAACAGCAGGGTTTGCTGGGTGGCGGGTTCGCCGGCGCGGATGAGGGTGGTGCCGGCGGGGTATTCCTGGACCACGGGCTTGACGGCGTCGGAGGCCTGCCGCCGCAGGGATTCGGTGGTGGCTTCGTCGTAGACCAGGTTGTCGGCCACGAGCGCCGTCAGCAACCGTTCGATCGGGGCGCGCTGCGCGGGGTCGGCGAGGTATTGGACGATGGCTTGCACGGCGGATCGCGTGGAGTGGAGATCTTGCTGGGTGGCGGTTCGGGAGGAAAGGCCCGTTCCGGCGGAAATCCGCAGGGGGCGCTCGGCCTCCGTGCGGAACAGGGTGGTTCGGTATTCCTTGGAAAGGATGCCGGCGCCCATGGTTTCCGCGATGCCTTTGAGCAGTTCCGCCTTGGCCGCGGCGATGGTGTTCGAGGGGAAGGCCGCGATGAGCTCGGCGGGGGTGACGGAGGTGCCGAGCA
>JBGSLE010000342.1:0-5574 GCA_041740875.1 Pontiella sp.
TTCGCCCCCTCCTCCGGAGGAGGGGGCGGGTTTCCCCGCCCTTAGGGACGGGTCAACCGCCGGGGAACGGCTCCTTTCGGAGCCTCGAAAAATGAAAAAATCAGAACCGAAAAGTGACAACTTTAAATCAGGACGTGACAGTCAACCAATCCATCCGTGTTCCAGTCGATCGCCATCGGGGTGGTGCGCCACTGGGTGACCAACTCCTTACCGGCCGGATTCCACCAGGTCCACGCCGGTTTTGGCGCGTTGCCCTCCCACTCGACGGTAATCGGGCGAGCCTCCTCCATGCGTGGTTGTCCGGGGATTCCCGCGTTGCGATACCAGACCACCTTGCCCCAGATGGAATTAACAATGATGTCCGGCAATCCGTCGTGATCCCAATCCGCCACCGTTTGCGTCGTGTATCCCCATTTCGCTTCGGCAGGCCCCTGGATGCTGCCGTTCGGTCCGGCCATGATGCGAATGGTCTTTCCGCCGGCTTCGAGCCGTTTTGGGGCCGCCCATTTTGGATGTGCCCCTCCGCCAAGATTTTCTATGAAACCGATATACCCGGCCGTGTTGCCGCAGATGATATCGTCGTCGCCATCGCCGTCCCAATCCACGCCGAAGGGGGTGGCCAGAGCCCCGAACTTTACGTTGTCCGCCTTTTGCTGGAAATAGGCGGGGCTTTTGAAGATCGGTAAACCGCCCTCCAATTTGCCGGTGTGTTCGATGAATGCCACCCGGCCATCTTCATCGCCGCAGATCACGTCCATGTCCCCGTCCTTGTCCCAGTCAAATGCAACGGGGGTGATCATTTGGAGATCCATGGCCAGCGGCGCGTTATCAAGTTTCAACTTTTTGCCCGCCGCGTAGCGTGGCTCCGTGGGGGAGCCGATATTCTGGAAGTAGGTGAAGGAGTCGAGGAATTCCCCGCAAAGCAGATCCAGATCCCCGTCGCCATCGAAGTCGGCAAAATTGGGGGATGGCCATCCATAGACGTCCACGTTCTTGTCGTCGGCCATTACGGATTGCGGTTTCCCGTAGCTCGGTTTTGTGTTTGTTCCCTCGTTGCGCAGCCAAACGACATACCCGTGCAAAGGGCCGTTGGTCCAGGCACCGGCGCCATCAAAGGCATCGTCCCAGCCATAGTCGCCCCAGTCGTCATAGCCGACCACCAGATCATGGATTCCGTCGCCGTCATAATCCACCAGCTTCCATAGCTGCGCCCGGACGATTCCCTTCGCAACGCAGATCTGTTTCGTCGCCACCGGCAGATCGACGAATGCATCGAGTCCCTTCGCGAAAAACTCCGTATGCTCCCGGAAGGGGGATAGCACGCGGGGCTGTCCATCGACATGGGAAACCTGGACGTTGTTGATGCCCTTGCTGATCCATACCGCCGGCTCGAATACCGGCATCGTTGCATTCCCCTGCTTGTTTTCAAAAAACCAGGTTCCATTGTACGGCTTGTCCGGGCAAACCACGACGAGGTCATGATCGCCATCTCCGTCAAAATCCATCGGCAGCGGCCATGCCCAAAGGCCAACCCCCAAATCGACCACGAGACCCGGATGGTTGTATTTGATGCGGTCCAGCTTTTGTTCTTCGGCTGGCGAGGACGAGGCAAGGGAGGCAAACGCGGTTAGGAGGCATATGATTCCATTCATTTTTTTATCCTTGTCCCAAGCCCTTGGCTCCAGCGGCTCATGCAGGTTGGATTTAAACATGCCCATTATGCGATTCCCGCCACAAGGGCGATTTCTTCGGCGGTGAGGTTGTAGAGGTCGTAGACGAGGCGGTCGATCTGGCGGTCGGTGGCGGCGATCTGGGTTTCGACCAGGCGCAGGGTTTCGGGATTGCTTTCGGCGGCCTTTTTGCGGTTCAGCTCCAGCATCCGTTCCACCAGCCCGACCATTTGGTCGTGCTTCGCCACGTCGGAAGGATTGTCGAAGTCGATGGGGGGAATCGGAGCGGACTCAATGTATTGCTTGGAAAATTTGATGTAGCCGCCGCGCAGGTTCGTGCTTTGTGCTTTGACGATCATTCCGAACAGCGCGGAGTTCAGCAGACCGAGCAGGTATTTTAGGGAAAGCTTCGGATCCTTGGGGCGGATTCCGTAGAATGGACCGCTTCCGCCGCCCGTCATGCATAGTCCTTCCGTATCCAGCAACACCGTAGGTTTGCGGGCGGTGACTTGGATGATGAGTTTCGGTTCGCCCATGATGGTCAGGTTTTGCGAACGCCCGAAGGCGTACCAATTCGCGTGCCGCCATTTGCCCCGCTCGCGATTCATCAGCGCCTCGCGATGTCCGCACAGATGCGCCCAGCCTTTCGGATACTTCTTTTCCATTACAGCGGCGGGAATAAGCTCAGCTGTTCCGGCGGAAAGGTCGTAGGGGAAAAGCATGAGCGCGGAGGCCTGCGGCGGCGTGTAGGCCGTCAGATCGCCGGTTTGGAGAAATGGGCGGGTAAGGCTGCGTTCGATGTCCGTATCGATGGGCAGCACGAAGATCTTGTCGGCGCTAGTCTGGAGGCCGACGAATATATTGGCGACATCGCCCAGCTCCGTCTTGATCCCATGGAGCCTCTCTTGCAGCTGCGCCTCCCTGCCAACCACGAAATTCCACTCCCCGCTGCCGATGAGCCGGGCGGGAATGGTTCCCCAGGTGGAAACAGAATCGGTCTTTTGATTCCGAACGCGGTAAACCGGTACTGCTTCGTTCAATTGCATGTAGTTCCGCGATGTACGCGTGTCGCATGCGCTCCTCTCCAATTTCTTCCTCCATCCATCCAGATCATGCACCTTCTCATAGAAGCATTCGTCGGCTCCGGCTTTTTCGAGAAACATCAAACAGGTATAGGTGGTGGCTCCGGAAAAGACCTGTTGGTCGCCGAAATGCACCACGTGTGAAAGGTGGCGTTCTTTGGCGATCAAGCCGCGCAATCCCGATCCGTACTGCGCATTGAAAAACTTGTGAGGCAGGATCAAGCCCGTCTTGCCTTCGGAGCCCATGAGGGCCAAAGCCTTCTCGACAAAACAAACGTAGATATCGAAATTGCCCTGCGCCGCGCTGGCGTACCTCGCCTTGTACCAGTTGGCCTCTTGCGGCGCCCATTCCATCATGCCTTGTATTCGCACATACGGCGGGTTGCCGATGACGCAGTCGAAACCGCCGCGCCGCATGATTTCGGGGAAGGCGGTTTTCCAGTCGAAGACGTTGATGCGGTATTGGGTTTCCTCGTCGAGCAAGAGCATTTGTTCGTTGTCGTAGAAGTCGGGACCGATGAGGGAGTTGCCGCATTTAATGTTGCTTTCGAGATCGGGGAGGATGCGCTGGCGTTCGCGGATCCAATCGCGCTGCAGCACCTGCTGCGTTTCGCCTTCGATGACCTTGAGCAGGAGGGAAAGCTTGGTGACCTCGACGGCCTGCGCGTCGATATCGACGCCGTGGATATTGTTGAGCAGGATGCGCTTGCGTTCGTCGGCGGTGAGTTTCCACGCGCCGCCGGGAGCGGGGTAAATCTTCGGGTTCTTGCCGCCGGAATGGCGCTTGATCTTGCCTTCGTCGGGCTCGTTGGTTGCGGGGTCGGCGGTGTATTGGCGCAGGTGCCAGTCGAGCAGGTGTTGGTAGGCCACGATGAGGAACGAGCCGGAGCCGCAGGCGGGGTCGAGCACTTTGATTTCGGCGGCCTTGGCAATGGAAATGGGGTTGGGCTTGGCGGGATCGTCGCCATCGAGCTGGCGACCGAGGGTGTTTTTTACGATGTAGTCGACGATGTAGCTGGGGGTGTAGTAGACGCCGCCGGCCTTGCGAACCTCGGGTTTTTCCTCGATCTTGGCCTGGTGCCCGGCGGTGAGCTGGATGGTCTTGCCGAGAAACTGTTCATAGACCTGGCCGAGGATATCGGCGGGCAGGACGGAAAATTCGTAGGGCGATTCGGGATAGTACAGGTTGGAGAGGATCTCTTTGATCACCTTGTCGTCGAGGTCGAGGTTCGGCGTAATGTTGTCGGGGTTGCCGCGCCCCTTCTCGGCGGAAAAGTGGAAGAGGCCGGAGTTGTAGCGGGCGTCGGCCTGCATGAAGAGTTCGAGCAGGCGGGGATAGGTGCGACCGCCGTTGAGCAGGGTGGCGAGCCGCTTGTAGTCCTCGGTGCCGCGGTCTTCGCAGATGCGCAGGAAGATGAGGCGGTCGATGGTTTTCTGGACGGCAAAGTTGAGGTCGCGGACGGAAAGGGCGGGATTGCGCAGGGCGAGGTTTTTCGCGAACAGGCTGCGCCAGCGCTCGATCTCTTCGAGGAAGGCGTCGTCGACGGTGTCGGTGCCGCGATGGCGCTTGGAGTCGACGGTGTATTTGTCGAACGAGCCCTTGAGGATGGCCTCCTTGGAAAAGGTGGCGAACAGCTCGTCCCACTTTTCGATGTAGTCGGTGTATTTGAAATAGTTCAGCCGGGAGGCGGAGGCGCGTTCGCCGCGCAGGGGCTTTTTGCGGCAGTCGTAGATGGCGAATTCCTCGAAGTCGGTCAGGATCGAAATCGGGAGCTTGGCGGACCAGCCGTAGCGGCGGAGCTGGTAGGCGGGATCGGTGTCTAGCTGCACGTTGACGGAAGGTTTCTTGGCTTCGAGGAAAAACTTGTATTGCCCGTGGATGGAAAAGGCATAGTCGGGGGCCTTGGTCGCACCACCGATTTTGATGGAGGCCTCGTGGATGACGTCGCGGTATTGCGGGGCCAAGCCGGCGGCGTTGTCCATGTCCCATCCGAGTTCCTTGAAGAACGGATCGAGGAATTCCTGCCGGAGCTGGGCTTCGTTGTAGTGGGCGGACTTGTAGAAATCGAGGTTGTTGCCAAAGGTTTCGATCAACTGTTTGATTGATTCCGGTGCTGCCATGCCATCCCCCTAAAATAGGTGCAAAGAATAGGGGGGCAACCTCCCGCAGTACAAGATAAAGGCAGGACAATTGTTGAAATCCACCCCGTATTCTGAATCATGGGGCCATGTTTTCGGATATGGCCATTTTTGATGCAACGATCACGGTGCTCGACTACGAAAGCACCGGTTCCGTGCTCGGGTTCGGCAACGAACCGTGGCAGCTCGGCATGGTCTCGCTCCGGGGCGGGAAGGCCGATCCGGACTCCTGCTTCGAAAGCCTGCTGAAGGTCGATGCCACCCGTCCGTTCAACCCCCACGCCCCCGGCCGGCATGCCCAGTTGCGTGATCCGATCGCCGCGGCGCCCGCTCCGCTGTCGCTTTGGCCGGCGGTACGGGATCGGCTAAACCTGCCCTTGTGCGCCCACAACATCGCGACCGAAAAAAAGTTCGTGCGCGCCATGGCGCCGATGCACCGCTTCGGCCCGTGGATCGATACGCTGAAAATCGCCCGCAAGGCGTGGCCGGGCTGCGCCTCCTACGCGCTCGAGGATTTGACCGTGTTGCTCGATCTCAAGCCACGGCTGGACCGGCTCTGCCCCGGCCGTTCCGCCCACGACGCGCTCTACGACGCCCTTGCCTGCGCCCTGTTGCTGGAGCATCTGCTCGCGCAGCCCGGGTGGGGCGGACTGACGGTCGGCGAACTGGCCGCCATGTAGACG
>JBGSLE010000343.1:0-3636 GCA_041740875.1 Pontiella sp.
CGCCGCCAGCGGCGCTTCCAACCCCGCCGCCTCGGGATTCGCCGCGCCGACATGGCACGACTGGCAGCGGTCGATGATCATCCCGCCCGGTGCCTTCACGTTCACCTGCTTGATCTCGACGGTGAAATCGTCGATGCCGAGCTGCTTGTAGTAGGCCTTCTGGTGCTTCGCGAATTCGGGGCTCATCTGCTTGAACAACGACAGGCCGAAGAAAACAAAACCGGCAAAGGCCAGCGCCAGCAATATCCTGTAGTCCTTGATCATGTTAGTGGCCTCCCCCGCCGATGTGTTCCCACGGATAGACGATCGCCCAATTTTGGCCGCGGAAGTAGACGCCGATGATGATCAGCGCCAGCATGAAGAGGTACATGCCGATGAAGAGCGCGTTTTCCAGGTTGCGCTCGCGGGCGAACCAGACGCCGGGAATGTCCTTGCGGTAGGTCTTGGTGAACGATTCGAAAAACATCTCGATGTAGGGCAGCACCATCACGCCGCCGGCGAGGATGCCGGGAATGACGATCCCGCCGATGAAGCCGTGGTAGCTCACCAGCTCCTGCAAACCGAGGAAGTACCACGGCGCCTTCGAGGGGTTGGTCGGGTGGTTCGGGTCGGCCGGACCTTCGAGCGGCGCGTCGAACAAGACCGATATCAGGCTGAGAAAGGCGACCACGCCCAGCAGTACGATCAATTCGCGGATGATCAACTTCGGCCAGGCGAACATCATCTGCTCGACCTCCTCGTTGACCTTGGGCTCCTTGCCCTTGACGATCTCGACGAGCTTGTAGCTGCGCGCGGCCTTGAAGACGGAGGCGTTCTTGACCGGCCCGAACTCCTCGGCGGGAATCTGCTTTTCCGTCGTGGTGTCGGCCGGGTGCGCGAGCCCGCCATCCTTGCGGATGCGGAAGAAGTGGACGGCGATCAGGAAACCCATGATGGCCGGCAGCACGGCGACATGCAGCACGTAGAAGCGGATGAGCGCCTCGCCGCCCACATCGGTATCGCCCAGCAAAATCCCGCGGATGATGGCGCCGCCGGGGGCAATCTTGGCGATTTCGGTGCCGACCTTGACGCCCCAGAAGGCGAGCTGGTCCCACGGCAGCAGGTAGCCGGTGTACGAGAGGAAGACCGTCAGCAGGCCGAGGATGCAGCCGACCACCCAGTTGAATTCACGGCCGCCGCGATGCGCGCCGGTAAGGTAGACGCGCAGCATGTGCAGCGCCACGAAGGCCACCATCCCGTGCGCCGCCCAGCGGTGCATGTTGCGCAGGAAGCCGCCCCAGAAGACGTTGCTGCGCAGGTTGAGCATGCGGCTGTAGGCGTCCGGCAATCCGTCGGGGCCGATGGCCGTGGAGGGGACATAGTGGAACATCAGCAGGATGCCGGTCACGGAGAGGATCAGGAAGAGGTAGAAGGTGACCAGCCCCAGCCCCATCGTCGTCTTGAACTTGACCGAGCGCTTGTGGATCTTCACCGGCTGGATGTGCAGCAGGACGTTGCTGAACATGATTTTCGATTTGGTCAACCCCGTGTTGTCGAACCGGTGCCGGAAGATCGAATAGTAGAGCTTGTTGCCAAACTCCTTCGCCATTGCCATCAATTCATTCATTATTGGCCATCCCCTTTACACCACCGAGAAGAACGAGTTTTCGGGTAGCGATGTCCCCGTATCGATTTCGATCTGCCCGCCGGGCACCTTCTTGATTGCCAGCCAAGGCAGCGTCTTCGGCGCGGGGCCGCCCACCACGAGGCCGTCGGAATCGTACTGCGATCCGTGGCACGGGCAAAGGAAGCCGGTTTCGACGCGGTTGACGGTGCAGCCCAGGTGCGTGCAGACCAGCGAGATCGCCGCGACCTCGTGCTCGGTTTGGCGGCGGAGCACCACCTTCTGCGTATCGAAGACCAGCTCGTCGCCCACATCCGGCAGGTCCGCGAGCGGAACCAGGAATTTTTGCGGCGTGCCGTACGACACCACCGGAAACATATACTTGAACAGCGCCCCGCCGGTGCCGGCGGCCGCCAGCCCCATCAAGCCAAACGCCGAACCCAGCGTGATCAGTTCGCGCCGGCTCTTCCCGTCTTTCTCTCTCTTCGCCATTAGTTCCTTCCTCCGCCAGCCGCTCCGTGACGGTTCGTTTCATCTTCGCGGAAAATCACGTATTTCGCCTCTTCGGGATCGTCGAACTGCCCATCCTTCACCGCCCAGCGGAACAGCGCGAAAAAGATGCCACCCAGCAGCGTGGTGGTGATCAACAGGATGATGGTCAGCGTCAGCATGGTTTTTCCTAGGCGTAGCAATCCTCGAAACTGTTTACCGACATCTTGCACGCGCCCGTCGGGCACTTTTGCGCGCACATGCCGCAACGGATGCACTTGAGCGGATCGAACAGCATCACCGATCCCTCGGCCTCCGCCACCTCCATGCTGCCGAATTCCATTTCGGCCAGCACCTTCAATTCGGAACCGCCGTCCACGCGGTCGATGGTCTTCATCGACAGGCAGTAGGAAGGGCAGACATCGACGCAGCCGCCGCAGAGGATGCAGATGTCGCCCTCGAACGTCGGGTGGACGTGGCACTCCAGGCAGCGGGCCGACTGGAGTTTGGCCTCGTGGTCGGGATATTCGATCGTCGAGTTGAATTCGGGTTGCTCGGCCGGCTTCACCGGCAGCTCCTCGCGCTCCTCGCGCTCTTCGTCGACATACGCCGAGCCGCGGTCGTATTCGTTCAAATCGGTGAAGGTGAGCTTGCGCTTCAGCGCCAGCGGCTTATCGCGGCCGGAAAGATAAGCATGGATCCCCTGCGCCGCCCGGCTGCCCGCCGCCACCGCGTCGATGAAGAGTTTCGGCCCGTGCCCGACGTCGCCGGCCACGAAGACATTCGGCTTGCTGGTGGCCAGCGTTTCGGGGTTGGCCACCTTGACCCAGCCCTGCGGGGTCAGTTCCACGCCCGAACCTTCCAAAAACGAGAGTTCCGAGATTTGGCCCACCGCCATGAAAACGGCGTCGCCTTCGATCAGCCGCGACTCCTCTTCGAGTTCGGGGGCAAAGCGCCCCTCGTCGTTGAAGACCCGTTTCACCTTCTTGACGAGCAACCCCTTGATCTTGCCGTTTTCAACCACGATTTCGACCGGGCCCCATCCGTCGTTGATCACCACGCCTTCGCGGCGGCCGCCTTCGCGCTCATCGACCGATCCGGTCATTTCGTTCAGGTGTTCGCGCTCCAGGCAGGCCAGCTGCACCTCCGGCGAACCGCAGCGCAGCGCCGACCGCGCGACGTCGAACGCCACGTCGCCGCCGCCGATGACGATCGAACGGGTCTTCGTCAAATCCCAGCGCTCGCGCATGTTGAAATCGAACAGGAACGCCAGGCCGATGTGTACGTCGGGATGGTCGGCGTTGGGGATCGGAATCTTTTTCCCCCGGCTCAGCCCGGCGGCCACCAACACGGCGTCGTGCCGCTTTTCCAGTTCGGCGAAGGTGATGTCCTTGCCGACATCGACGCCGTTTTTAACCTCGATCAGCTCGAACAGCTCGATCGACGCCAGCTCGTTGGCCACGACCTTGCGCGACAAGCGGTTGATCGGCACGCCCTGCACCAGCTGCCCGCCCGATGTTTCCCAACGCTCGTAGATGGTGGCG
>JBGSLE010000344.1:0-13552 GCA_041740875.1 Pontiella sp.
AAATCTTTTGCCGGATCCGAAGTTATCTATCCACCTGCCGGAAACACGCGATCAGCGCCACCACTGCACTCGATCTACTCTTTCAAGGGAAACTTCCTGATTTTGACTCTCGCTTGAACTCCCCACCTGAATAGTTACAAAAGAACATTCTGCCTTTTACTGGCCATTGCGATGTCCTATTCCGTTTCCATGGCCGTAAAGCCAGAGCTAAAACGGCCGGTGACGCCCTATTTCCCCGATATTGATGGCTATCATACGCTGTTGTGCGACCTGCACACCCATACCGTCTTTTCGGATGGATTGGTTTGGCCGACGGTGCGGGTGGACGAGGCCTATCGCGAAGGACTGGATGCCCTGGCTGTCAGCGACCACATTGAACACCAGCCGCACAAGGACGATATCCCGACCCAGCACAACCGGTCGTACGAGATTGCCATCCAGCGGGCCGAGGAGATGGGCCTCCTGCTGGTCAAGGCTGCTGAAATCACCCGTGACACCCCGCCGGGACATTACAATGCCTTGTACATTGAAGATGTCGATCCATTGGTGAAGGATGAGTTTTTGGATGTCATCAAGGCCGCCAACGAGCAACATGCCTTCGTGTTCTGGAACCACCACGCATGGAAGGGGGAAGATCGCGGAAAATGGGCGGATCTCCAGACCACTATGGTTGAAAATGGCTGGTTGCATGGCATGGAAGTCTGCAACGGAAACAGCTACTACCCGAACGCACATCGCTGGTGCCTTGATAAAAACCTTGCCATGCTGGGGAATACCGATCTCCATGCCCCTTCCTTCTATTCCGAATATACCCCGCAAGAGCATCGATCGCTGACCTTGGTATTTGCAAAGGAACGCAGCTTGGATTCCATTCAGGAGGCGCTGAAGGCCGGGCGCACGGCGGTCTGGTATATGAATCAACTCATCGGCCGGCAGGAGTATCTTCAAAGGATGTACGACGCTTCCGTCTCTGTATCGCCCATTCACTTCAGCCGGGGAAAGAAACGGTTTTTCAACATAACCAACCGATCGTTTCTGGATCTGGAGCTAAAGCGCGTCGGTGACGCAGGTCCGGACGCTCTGCGCATACCGGCCCATTCAACGATTCTTGTCACCCTTGACATGCCGAAGGAGAGCGGCGCGAAAGCGCTGGCCTATGAAGTCGAAAACATGCTGATCGAGCCGGGCAAAGGCCTGCCCGTGCGCCTTGATGTGCGTTTTCCGGAGGCCGTTGCGAACTAGAACATGATGTCTTCGGCAAGGCGATGATGGTTCGAGCCGGTGTTCCTGCGGGATTGAACCGGACGCGGGAAGACGGATCAACGATCCTGCAAGGTTCTTGAATGACCTGCCGTTCGTCACAAATTTCAATGAAGTTGGAAATTAAGCGGAAACAAAGCGTATGAGGCTAGGAATGACAGGCACGATGGCATGGCTGGCGATTGCCTGCGCAGCCTTGGTCGGTTCCGCCGGGGCAACGGCATGGGTGGCGGAGCATTTCGCCACCACGACTGACACGGTGGACAGCCTGCCCGGTTGGACGGCGATCCAGAAGTTTGAAGACAATGTCAACGTGGGAGCTTCCAGCGAGCTGCTGACCGGGGGCCTCTCCCATGGCTCCATGGTAAATGGAATCGCCGGGCTACGGGCTTCGGCCGAGGACGGCTATGCGCACAACGACAATGACACGAATGGAAACCGTTTTTGCCGAATATTGACAACGCCCGTTGATTTTCCAGAGGGAACTACGCTCTACTTTGCGGCTCTCGTGAAAGGCTCCAAGCGCGCCAACTTCGGCCTGGGCAACGCAGCCGCCGGAACCGCGTTCCCCAATGTCCTGATCGCGATCGGGGCGAATCCCCAGCTGAGCGAGACGGGGGAAGCCAATATGCCCGAAAGCTTCAATGCGTCGGTTTGGCTTGGATCCGTGGCTACGTTGCAACCGGGCGTGGCGAACGCGGTTGCGGTCGCGGTCGATACGGACGCCGTGCGCTTGCTTATCGGCCGGATGGTGAACCAAACCGGTGCGGCGGATGAAATCAGCTACCACGTCCTGTCGCTGGACGCCGACGTGGCTGTGCCGTCCAGCTGGACCAATGCGGTGCTGCCGGGAGCGGATGGATTCTTCAGCAAATCCAACTTTGATTTTGGCGGCGACCAAAGCTTCTCCAACCTATTCATCAATCTGCAGAACAACAGCGGTCTCGACGAGATCGTCTTCTCCACGAGCTATGCGGATTTCATCGATTCCAGCCACATTGCCGGATACGACGGTTGGGCGGCGGCCCATATGCTGGTGGGCGGCGAGACGGATGACGACGACGACGACGGGGTGAACAACATCAACGAATACGCCTTCGGCGGCAACCCGACCAATGCGGCGGATACCGGCAATGCGATCCGCATCTTTGCGGGGCGCTCCGGCGGTTCGAACTGGATCGATTGCGTCTATCTCCGCCTGACCGACCCGGCCGGCGGCGTCGGCTACCAGCTGCGGCAGACGGAAAACATCGCCGGCGGCTTGTGGAGCAACGGCGTCTATGTGGAGACCGGGACAGCGGACATCGGCAGCGGCTTCGAGGTCGTCACCAACCGTTTCGGTACGGAGGAACCAAGCAAATTCATTTCCATGCAGGTCGAGAAACGCACGCCCGGGGGAACCAACAGCGGAACCGATCCGGACTTCGGCACCTATTCCCATTCGGTGGAAAGCTTCCACATGGACAGGACCGAGATCACCAAGGCGCAATGGGATGCGGTCTACACCTGGGCGGTGGCGAACGGGTACCACTTCGACCGCGCCGGCAACGGAAAATCCCCGAACCATCCGGTGGTGGCGATCAACTGGTACGACTGCGTCAAATGGTGCAATGCCCGCAGCCAGATGGAGGGCAGGACGCCCTGCTACACCGCCGGCGGCCTCCTCTACACGTCCGGGCAGAGCGATCCGACCTGCGACTTCGACGCCGACGGCTACCGTCTGCCGACCAATGCAGAGTGGGAATATGCCGCCCGCGGCGGCTATTCCAGCCGCCGCTTCCCGTGGGGCGATACCATCGAACACGGCTATGCGGTCTACAACAGCCTGTGGATGGACGGCGCGCCGTACTACAGCTACGACGCGAGTCCGACCATCGGACACCATCCCGCGTTCGGGGAGGCGAGTCCGGTCGGCGGTTTTGCGCCGAACAGCTATGGGTTGTACGACATGGCGGGGAATGTCATGGAATGGTGCTGGGATGCGTCGGGCGCGACCCGGAGCATCCGCGGCGGGAGTTGGAACAGCTATGCGTCCGATGCGCGCTGCGGCAACGTTGACTGGTACTTCCCGCAGGACGCGAGCCAGGGCTATGGATTCCGGACCGTCTGTCGCTAGGGATGCGACAGGCGGAGGCCAATGTATTAACCGTGTTTATTTGATGGTAAAATCATGAAGATTAGAATGATGGCCTCGTGCGCTCTTTTGATGGTTCAAACCGGCGTTTTGGCGGAGGTTGTGCCTGTTGCCGGAGATTTGATCATCCATCTCAAGGCGGACGCGCTGACCCTGAACGATAATGACCCGGTGACCGCATGGCCCGATTCGGCGACCGGCGATTCGACCGACGGCTCGGTCGCTTCGATCTCCGGATTCGGCACGCCGACGTATGTTGCCGATGCGCTGCATGGCAAGCCGGCCGTTCGGTTCGTCCGGCCGGCGGATGTCGGAAGCGCTCCGGATTCGGCACTGCAGGCGTTGGCATCGGGGACCTGGAGTTGGGACAAGAGCAAGGGCGTCTCGGTGTTCATGGTCTGTACAGGCGGCGCGGATGACACGGAGCAGCGTGCGGTCTCGATCGGCAAGTCGGGTGGCGAGGTGTACAAATGCTTCCATTGCGATGTGTCCGCCGGCCAGAGCGGGGTGCGCTATAACAACGGCTATTGTATTGCCGACAGCCCCTTTGCTCATGGCGAATGGCATGTTGGTTTCCGCCAGATCGCGCAGGGCGGGGGATACGGAAGTGTTCGCTACGACGTGAACGGCACTCCGTTTGTGGCGACGACCAGCAATGCACTGGGCAAGGACATCGCCTTCGACGATGCCGGCAACGACATCACGCTGGGGGCCGGTGCCCAGAACGGTGCGCTGATCAACTGGTACGACGGCGATATCGCCGAAGTGCTGGTCTACAACAAGCAGCTGACCCCGGCCGAGATCCGCAAGGTGAACACCTACCTGAACAACAAGTATGGCGTGTATGACGACGACACGGGCGAGAACTTCATGGTGGTGGCGATCCCGGACAGCCAGGGTTACGTCGAAAACCCCAACCAGCCGGCGAGCAATAACCTGAACATTGAGGAGATGGCGTGGATTGCCGGCAAGGTCAAGAGCAAGAACATCGTGTTCGTGTCCCATGAAGGCGATTTCATGACGACATCGAACCCGACCCATTATGACCGCGCGGACACGGCTTTGCAGGAACTGCTCAACCGGGTTCCCCTGGGCGTTGTTCCCGGCAACCACGATTATGACGACACCAATCCGTCCCAAGGGGCGACCCTGTGGAATGCGTACTTTGGCTACGACACGGATTACTTCCGGGACAAAAGCTGGTACGGCGGTGCCTTCCTCAACAGTGCCGATTCCAGCGGCATGACCTCCTTCCAGACGTTCAGCACGGCGAGCATCGATTTCCTGCACATCGCCCTCGAGTGCGATGCGCGCGATGCGGTGCTGGACTGGGCGCAGGGAATCATCGACGCCTATCCGGGCTGGCCGACGATCGTGACCACGCACTCCTACTTGAGCGCCTCCGATGGAAGCTACAAGGCGGCCACGTCCCGCGACCCGCTACCCCGCAACAACGGCCAGCAGGTATGGGATGAATTCATCAAGGTCAACCCGCAGATCTTCATGGTCCTGTGCGGACATTCCTTTACCCCCGGTCCTTCCCAGCGGCGAACGGATAACAACACGGCCGGCTATCCCGTCCACCAGCTGCTGGCCGATTACCAAGACATCAGCAGCGGCCCAAACCTCGGCAATGGCGGCGGCTGGATCCGGCTGATGGATTTCAGCCCGTTGTCCAACACCATCCGGGTTAGGACCTATTCGACCAGTCTGAACAAGTACAGCACCCATGCATCCCTGATGGACGGCAGCAGCTATGCCCGAAATTATGGGGAATTCAACTATGCCAATGCCGGTGCGGGTAGTTTGATAACGGAAAGCGATAGCCGGGCGAGCGAGTTTTCCCTGCCGTTCATCTACGGAAGCCAGTTGCCCCGGCCGGCCGAAGTCTACGGTGACCATATGGCCGGGTTGGTGAAGTCCTTCGTGCTCGACGCGTCGGCCGACTGGACCGGCAGCGGCCTGGCCTTCGACCCCAGCCACCAGCCGAACGGCGAATATGACCGGATGTACTATGTCAACCGGGTAAGCGACAGCAACGCGCAGGGCCTGTATTCGGCCAGTATTTCAGGATCAAGCGCAAGCGGGCGGTTGCGATTGGGATCGTATGAAAATCCATCCGGCTGCACGGTCGATGCGAACGGCGACGCCTATGTGTGCTATAGCGTCTCCCCGGCGGTCCGCAAGGTTCTCGATCCCAGCGGCACTCCATCCAACATGGACATGGTCGGCAACTATCGCGGCGCCGGCGACGACGACATCCAGAGCGTCATGATGGTGCCGACCGGGTTCGGCGGCGGCTTCGAGGCGGGAACGGACCTGATCCTGGTCGATACCGGTCTGGACAACGACGCCGCGGATGCGATCGTGGTGCTCGACGCTTCGAGCACGGCATCCTCGCCGGTGTACACCGTCGTATGGGAAGACACGGCGGATTACTTCAGCGCCAACATCAAGGGGTGCGCCAGCGCGGTGGACGGGTATTGCTATCTGACCGAAAACACCATCCCGGAAGCCGATCTGGGCGGGATAACGCGACCCTATATCAGCCGCGTCAACGCCAGCGGCGTCATGCAGCGTATTTTTCTTAACGTGGATGTAACCCGCGATGGCGCCGCACCATTCTGCGACGATTCGATCGCAGCCAATCCGGTGGACGGCTCCATCTGGCTGGCGACCGCCGCCGATAGCGCGAACGGAGAGCTGTATCCCCGAACCGTCTGGCGGATCGATGCGGCCAATGCCGCGGCGCAGGGCGGCCATGACTATCTGGCGACGGTCACGCCGGAGATTCTCAACGCCTACCTCAACATCGGCGTCAACGGCCTGTCGTGGTCGCCGGACGGCAAGCGTCTGGGCATGATCTGCCCGGATACGCACAAAGTGTATGTCTACGGCGCGACCGATTGACGGGAAACCACGGTGGCGAAGCCCTAACCCCGGCCATTGATTCCCTGGCCGCAACGGGTGTTCGGTTCCTCAACTATACAGGCATGTCGGGGGGTATTCCCATGTAGTAATTTTGGTATCTGGCGCATCGCGCGTCGCTGTGCAAACCTATGCCCGAAGTTTGGTGATTGTGGAAATAAACATAAGGGGAATAAACATGTCACGAAAATGGCTCATCGCATCGTACATAACGCTGTCTTCCATGGCGCAGGCCGGAATCCTGTTCGAGGAATCGTTCAGTGGAACCACCATAGGAACCGCCAATTTTACCGGCACCTCCAATGGATCCTATGTCCAAACACCGCATTTCGTAGATAACAGTACTGTTCCTACGCATGTGACGGATGTTGTGGCGGGGTTGGATTATGGTAATCTGGCCGTAGGGCGCACCGCGTCCGGGAATTCGGTATTCGCTACAACAGCGACCAAGCATGACCGTTTCTATCTTCAGGGACAGGGACTTACTCTTAACGAGGGTCAAACGGTCTATTTCAGTGCGCTGATTGACGGAACCAAACGCGCCAACTTCGGGTTCTTCAGTGGTTATAATGGAACCCCCTCCACGGATAACTGGGATCAGCAGTTGGCCGTTGGCCTGAACACCCAGATGGGTGGTACGGGGTTGGATGCCAACCGCGCGGCCCAATTCGACGGCCTCTGGTACGACGGAACCACCCTGCAAAGAGATGGTGAAGTGAGTGTTACGGATAACAACACGGGCACGCGATTGCTGATTGGACGCATTGTCAACAATGCTGGCGGTGGTGACGTGATTGATTTTCACGTGGTGGATAACCAGAGTGGGCTAGCGATCGGCGATACCTTCGCATCGTCCGATCTGGACGCTGCTGGCAGCGCCGCGCTGTTCTTTAGCGGCAGCTACGAATTCGGCGGAAATGCCTCTTTGGCTGATTTCAATTTTGCGCTCCAGAACAACTCCGGCCTCGATGAAATTGTCTTTGGCACAACCTATTCCGACGTGATCCCTGAGCCGGCTACCTTGGGCCTGTTGGGCGCATTCGGTCTAGCCGTGGTTTATGTCCGTCGCATCTGGGCAATCTGATCGCACTGCGCTTGACAAGGTTCGCGGCCCGGTTCCGAAAGGGATCGGGCCTTTTTCAGTTTAAGCATTTTATGGAGTGTAGCGGCATGTATGGAAAATTTGTCATCGCAACGGCAATGGCCTTGTCTGCCATGGCGCAGGCCGGAATCCTGTTCGAGGAATCGTTCAGTGGAACCACCATGGGAACCGATAATTTTACTGGAACCTCCAATGGATCCTATGTTCAAACACCGCATTTCCAAGACAATGCTACTATTGCTCAGGATGGGACGGATGTTGTGGCCGGACTGGATTACGGCAATCTGACAGGTATCGGGCGTACCGTATCCGGAAACTCGGTGTTCAATGATCTCGCGACCCGGCATAACCGCTTTAGCCGCCAGGGTCAGGGACTCGATATTAGCGAGGGTTCAACGGTCTATTTCAGTGCGCTGGTTACTGGAACCAAACGCGCCAACTTTGGGTTCTTCAATCATAATGGAGGGGCCTCCACGGATAACTGGGAAGATCAGTTGGCGATCGGCCTGAACACGCAGATGGCTGGCGGGTATGACTCCAACCGCGCCGCGACATTCGACGGCCTCTGGTACGACGGAACCACCCTGCAAAGAGATGGTGAAATATCCGTTGCAGATGACAGTACGGGCTCCCGCTTGCTGCTTGGACGCATTGTCAACAATGCCGGCGGTGGTGATGTGATTGAGTTTCATGTGGTTGACAACCAGAGTGGGCTGGCGATCGGCGATACCTTCGCAACATCCGATCTGGACGGTGGCGGATCCGATGCGCTGTTCTTTAGCGGCAGCTACGAATTCGGCGGAAATGTCTCTTTGGCTGATTTCAATTTCGCGCTCCAGAACAACTCCGGCATCGACGAAATCATCCTCGCCACGGCCTATGCCGAAGTATTGTACGGCGACCTCGCCGCGGTGCTTCCGCCCCAGGATCTGGTTGCGGCAGCCACTGGCGATGCGGAAGTGACGCTTTCGTGGTCTGTCGGCCGGAATGCGGAAAGCTACAATGTCTACCGCTCGCTGGGGAGCGGAACATACGGCGCGGCGTTGACCAATGTGGGCCCGGGCTCCTTGACTTCGTTTGAGGACCGCAGCGTTGTGAACTTCAGCACCTACTATTACCAGATGACCAGTGTGTCTAACGGCATTGAGTCCGACCCGACTGCCGAAACATCCGTGTATGCATTTGATCCAGCCGCCACGACCGCGCCGCGCCCCAACATCATCGTGGTGCTCTTGGACGATATGGGCTGGTCCGACCTCGGCTGCTACGGTGGCGAAGCCCGAACCCCGGCCATTGATTCCCTGGCCGCAACGGGTGTTCGGTTTCGCAACTTCTACAATACGTCCCGCTGCAGCCCCACGCGCATGTCGTTGTTGACCGGACTGTATACGCAGCAGGTCGCGACCGATCCGGCGGCTTCCCTCCCGAACTGGAAAAACGACAACAACATCAGTATTCCCGAACTGCTCCGGACAACGGGCTACCACACCTACATGTCCGGTAAATGGCATCTCGGAACCGTGGCGGGCCGGACGCCGTGGGACCGCGGGTTCCAGCACACCTACGGATTCGGCTCCAGCGGTGCCGGTGTCGGGGGGGACAAATGGGTCGATGCGGGTGTCGTCACCTCCGAAAACAATGAAATCGCAGCCCTGACATACGGATCCGGCCCCTACGACTACTACCAACCCGATGCCTGCATGGACCACGTTCTTGATTTTGTGGACCACCACGTGGGCAAGGCGGACGGCCATCCGTTCTTCATGTATCTCCCGTTCTATTCGCCGCACTTCGACCTGCAGGTCTCCATGTCGCTTGCCACCAATGCCCTGTCCGGCGAACCGTCCTATCTCGACATCTACTCCCAGGGGTGGGATGTGGTTCGCTCCAACCGCTATGCGCGCATGGTCTCCATGGGGATCATCGATCCGGCAAAATCTCCGCTCACCCCCAAGGGCGATTGCCCCTACAACGCGAACTTCACCGATCCCACCCAACCGATTCCCGATTGGGATTCGCTTCCTGCCGACCGCAAGGCCGACCTCTCGCTCCGCATGTCGCTCTATACTGCCATGATCGACAAGGTCGATCAAAACATCGCACGGCTATTGGATAAGCTCGATGCCGAAGCCTTGCTGGACGACACCCTCATCATTCTTCTTTCCGACAATGGCGGTAATGCGGAAGGCGGCATGTTCGGTAGAACGTTTGGAACGAACAACCATGCTCCCCTCACCGGAACCGATCTGCAGAACATGGGGCAGCCCGGGCGGAACGACCAGCTTTGGCTGGGTGGCGGATGGGCCAACGTAGCGGATACCCCGTTGCGCTATTTCAAGCGCTATTCGCACGAGGGCGGCATCCGGACCCCGCTGATCGCCCATTGGCCCAACGGCATTGTCAATCCCGGACGATGGACCGGTCAGACCGGGCATCTGGTGGACATTCTGGCAACCGCCGCCGATCTGTCCGGCGCGCCCTATCCGACCAGTTACTTGGGCCGCACGGTGCTGCCGATGGAGGGTCAAAGCCTCGCTCCCGTATTCAGAAACGACCCTGTATTCGACCGTGAATTCGGATTCGAGCATGAATCCTGTCGCGCGTACATCGAAGGAAAATGGAAGTTTGTCACCAAAACGCTTACCTCTACCGACGGCACTTCCCCGGCCGATTCCTTCGAGTTGTACGACCTCGATGCCGACCCGGTCGAACTTAACAACCTGGCGGCGGACGAACCGGACAAGCTGGTGGAGCTGATCGGAAAGTGGAATGGCTGGGCGAAGCGGGTCGGTGTTGACGCTGCACGTTGGCTCCCTTCCGACCAGACCATTCCATCTGCCAGCGGCACCGACCTTTTCTTGGATACCTTCAGCCGCCTTTATGCAACCGATGTTGATGCCGACACCAGCGGCATGTCCGGTTCCCGACTCGCGGCGATGGGCCCTGGCGCGGTGTATTACGAAGGCTTCGAAGGCTCGGGCCTGCCCGATTCCATTCAAGTGCTTAATAATCGCCTGAGGATTTCCAATGGAAACGGCATGGCCGAAAACGGCATCATGCACAACTTTATCGGGCAGGATATCATCGATACCGGCGGTTTCAGTGTGGAAATGCGCATACACGCCCTCAATACAACCACCGCCCAAAGTTCTGATCGCTATGTCGGTTTTGGTGTTGGATTGACGCAGTCCGAAGCGGCGGCGGGTTCCGATATTGCCAATCCGGACAGCTTCCGCGGCAGCGTGGCCAACCCCATCGGGAAATGCGACTTCTTCGTCGATCTGGACATCGACCAGAATATCAAGGTCTGGATCAAGGGCCAACTTCTGGAAACCATTCCGGCCCCCAGCGCCACCGGCACGCTTACCGCCGCATTTTCCCTCGGCGGGTTCAATGCCGGAAGCGCCGTGGAGGCTTCCGTCTTCTTTAACGGAACGCAGCTCGACATCAACAGCGGCCATGCCGGGTCGCTTACACAAACCTTTACCTGGGAAAACAGCAATGCCAACCATGTCGGCATGGGCGCGCGCACAACGGCGTACGCAGACATCGACAATTTTGCCGTCCGCCATTTGCCGCTCTCGGGTGCGCTTGCGACCGGCTATGCCACGCGGTCAGGACTCAGCGGCTCCGACAGCGCCCTCGATGCCGATCCCGACGGGGACGGGAACGCAAACCTTGGAGAGTTCGCCATTGGCAGCAATCCGTCCGTTGCGGATGCGGACGTCAAGGCCATTCAATCCGTCGACCTGACGACCAATGCCTGGCAACTCGATCTGCGGCGGTACATCAACCATGCCGCCATCGGACTCGACTACCAGACGCAATGTTCGACCAACCTTGCATCCGGCACCTGGACCATCGTGCCGTATGCCGAACACGCATCGACGCCCGTCACCAACAGCCCCGAGTATGAAATTGTGCGAATCGAGGTTCCCGGCTCGATCGTCGCCGCAAACAGCAACCTGTTTGTGCGCGAAACCTATCAATAGTTGAGCGGCGGAAGTTAAGCGCGTAGAACACCGCGCATGGGAAGAAATCCTAGAATTGAATTCGTTCGAAGGGGTGGTTTATCACGCAAGCGGTGTCACAAGCGGTGTCCACAAGCGGTGTCAGTCCTATTAAACAAGCGGTGTCACAAGCGGTGTCAGTCCTATTAAATAGTCATTTCTGGTTGACGAAGCGCTGGGTTTGAGTAGAACGGGTGCATGGGAAGAGCACCACGGATTGAGTATGAGGGGGCGGCATATCATGTTATGTGCCGCGGGAACCGGCAGGAGCCGGTGTTCCGGGATAACCGGGACAATGAGATGTTCCTGGATACACTGGAGGAGGCGTGTGGTCGCTGCGGGTGGCGGGCGCACGCTTTCGTTTTGATGGGCAACCATTATCACCTGCTACTGGAAACGCCTCATGCGAATCTGGTGGACGGGATGCGCTGGTTGCAGGGGACGTACACGAAGCGCTTTAATATCCGCCATAAGGTGTGGGGGCATCTTTTTCAGAGCCGCTACAAGGCGTTGCTTGTAGATCCGGGCGAAGATTATTTCCAGACGGTGTGCAGCTACATTCACCTGAATCCGGCCCGCGCGAACTGCTTTGATCTGCACGAAGGCCGGTTGTCCGATTATGCGTGGAGCAGCTTCCCGCAGTACCTGGATCCATCAAAGCGGGCGGAGTGGCTGTCCGTGGATCGTGCGCTTGGGGATTGCGGACTGAAGGATGATGTTTCCGGGCGTCGCCGCTTTGAGCTGATCATGCAGAAACGGGTGGCCGAGATTGCCGGCAGCGACAATCCGCGCGAGGCGGATGCGCGCTGGGAGGAAATCCGGCGGGGATGGTGTTTTGGCGGGGAGTCGTTCCGGGATGAGATGGTGAAATCTTTGGATGGTGTGCTGGCGGGGAAAAGCAGGGCGTCTTTTGTTGGCGAGGAAACCCGCCGGCACGATGAGCTGGACGCGGAGCGGCGGGTTGCTGGCGTGCTTGAGCTGTTCGGGTTGACGAATGCCGATCTTGCCGGGTTCAAAAAAGGAGACCCCCGTAAAAAAGTGATGGCCTGGCTGGTCCGCAAAAACACAAGCGTACGCAACGCTTGGATTGCAGAACGCCTAGTCATGGGCAATCCGTCGAATTTACCGCGTCAGGTGCGGGAGGTTGACACGGCCGGAGAGGGCGAGTTGTTTCAGCTGCGCGAAATGACTAAACAATAGGACTGACACCTTTTTTGACACCTTTTTTAGGACTGACACCTTTTTTTAAGTGAGATGATATCAATATGGACACATTAATCAGTATAACGACTTGCATATTTTGTTGTGTGTTGTGCTTTGAGAGTTCTGCTGCGGAAATTACAGATTTGAGCAATGTAGAATCAAATAAAAATTCAACGATACAGTCTATCAATAATCATGATGAAATATTAATGGAAAGAATTAACAAAGAAATTAAGGATGGGCGCCTCAACCCTCATTCTCTTGATGATTTAAGTTCTATAATTGATCCCATCGAGAGGCGCTTGGCTCGGTTAAAGGGATTAAGAGCAGATTACCATTTTGAGAATAAAAAGTATAACGAAGCTATAATCGATTATAATGATGTAAAGAAATTCTCAAAAAATGGATATATAGAGTTTCGTATTGGAAGATGCTTGTTTGAACAAACTAGATACTATGAATCTATAAAAATGTTTGAAAATGCAAGAGACTCCATTCCCCCGGGCAAGGATAATGATTTGAGATCACTCAATTCTTATTACATAATGGTTTCAATGATGAATATGAAGGATTTTATCAATGCTGAGCCTTTGTATAGAGATCTTATATCAAAATGGCCAGATAATGAAGATTTAAAGAAAATGTCTGAATTCTTCAATAAAAAATAATTAAGGCAAAGGGTCAGCCCGCCCATTGGGTCATTTTGATTAACGAAAACCAGAGGCGTGTTTGGAGTGAATGAATGAAGCGATGGATCGGGATAGCCGGGGGTGTGGCAGCGGCCGGGCTGTTGGGATGGCTGCTCATCCAGAAACCTGCCGGGGTGGAATCGGGCGGCGTTGCGCTTGTTGATGGGCCGGTTGCCGCCGTGGCGGAGGCGGCTTTCCCGGACAAAGGCGGGGCGGCGGGTCCCGC
>JBGSLE010000345.1:0-2490 GCA_041740875.1 Pontiella sp.
CAGATTGATTTCGTCGTCGATGACGAGGCCGGTGGCGACCGTCGGAGGCCCCATGCGCATGTGGTCGACGGTGCGGCCGTCCGGCGTCCGCATGTTTGCGGCCACGATGAGCTCGGCCGTCGCGCGGTCGTAATACAGGTCGAGCAGGAGGTGTTGCAGGAGCAGGCTGGAGGGCGTGTGGATCAACCCGGTGCGCAGGTGGTTTTCGGCGGTTTGGGCGCGGGCCCGCTCGGCTGCGCCATAGAGCGTGCCGATGTTCGCGGTATCCGCCCGGATGCCGGTTCCGCCGTCGGCGTAGAGCAGCACCTTGCAGCGGAAGGCGGCGATGTCCCGGTTCGCCGGATCGGCATCCGGCCAATAGAGCATCTGCCTGACGTAATCGGCGACGGCGTCGTCGTCGGCATAGTCCACGCCCAGGGCGGCGCCGGAGCCGGCCAGCCACGCGGCGCAAACGATGGCCGCCAACTGCGGACTGCGGCGGATGGGTGCGAATGGGTTGTTGGAGGTTGGGTTCACTGTTTTCATGATCGGTCTCCTTGCATCAGAAAGCGGGGTGGAGGGACACTTCGTTGGTGGAGGCTGCGGTGGGCGGCCTATCCAATACGAACCGGCCCGTTTGCACCGCGTCAAGATGCGGCTGTCCCGGCACCTTGACGACCAGCGTTGCTTCGCCCTCGATGCGGCCGGGGCCGACGTTGGTCTCGCCGGGGCCGTTGGCCGCCTCAAGCCGGAGATCCATGTGGTTTATGAAGCCCGCCGGGCCGTTGGCGAAAACCGGCAGGGGAATGTCCGTGGCCACCGCCGTGAAGGCGTTTTCGGAGAGCGCAAGCTGGGCGAGGGCGTTGGTCGGGAAAAAGCCGAAGGAGGCGCTTTGGATCCGGCCGTTGAAGATCCCGTTGTCCTGCATCATGGTGAGGGAAAACCCCAGCATGCCGCACCCAGTTTCGATCACAACCTGCCAGTCCGCATCGTTTTCCTCGATGGTTACCCGGCAGTTTTCCGCGCCGGGTTGCATGGAGCCGGAGTCGGCATCCAGCTCCAGCGTCAGGTGTCTGAGCGGGCCGACCCCGGCATCGTCGCCGAGGATCGCGGCGGGCAGCGGAATGACGGCCGTGGTGCCGTTCACAGCCACCGTGCCGGCCTGGGTCGCTCCCGTTTCATCGGTCCAGGTGTAGCCCAGCGTGCCGGCGAAGATGCTGTTGAACACCACGGCGACGCCGGCGGTATTCTGGCCTTCCTCCGTCTCGAACGCCGTTGAGGCCACGCCGCCCCGCAGCAGGCGGAAGCCCTTGATCCGGTAGAAGCCCGCATCGCCCTGCGCCGCTGCCAGATCCACTTCGTATTCCCCGCCGCCCAGATCGAGGACATTCGCGGCGGAGGTCCAGGTGCTGGTCGGCGAGAGATCCGGCCGGTATTCCACCGCATAGTTGATGGAGGCCGTTCCGTCGTCGTACGCCCGCAAGCGCCATTTTCCGCCGGAGGGCGGCAGGGTTCCCATGTTCAGCAGCTGCGACGGATCGACCGGGACAACGGTCACATTGAAGGTTTGGCTAGCGGACTGCGTGCCGTCGCAGGCCGTCACCGTGACCTGGGCGGAACCCGAATGGTTCGGATCCGGCGCGATGCCAAGGCTGGAGCCGCCCAGGACGAGTCCGTTCTTTGGCAGCAGGACGGGATTGTTGCACGCCACCCGCAGATCCACGCCGTCCGGTTCCGCGGCCAGCCACACCAGGGTGCTGTCGCCTTGCGCGAGCACCAGGTCCGGCAATGCGGAGAGCGAAGGCGTCTCCGTGATCAGTGCCGGCATGGTGAACGTCCGGTTGGCGCCATTGATCCGCCCCACGCGGTTCGACGCCACCGTCCGGTAATGGTAGGTCATCCATGGAAGAAGATCCGCCGGGGAAGTGTTGATCGCATGGATGGCGTCGGGGTCGCCGGCAACGAGGGCCATTTCGGTGCGGGCGCCGTACGCCGAGCTCAGCCCATACTCGAACCACGCGTAGGTATGCGAACCCTTGGGATTCACTTCGCCATGCATGACCGTGTTCGTGGCCGGCAACGTCGTTGCGATCGGCCACCAAACCTGCAGCTCGACCGCGCCGATATCCGCCCGCCCGTTGAAGATGCGCGGGAAGCCCCGCTGGTCGGTGGCGGGCAGGTTCGTAATGGCTCCGGCATGGATGGCCGGACTGGCCGGTTGCGGCAGGTGCGTCAAGGTCGGGCCGCCATTGTCGGCCAGCGGTTCCAGGAGGGCGGCCGCATTGAGCAGGTCGTTCGAGGCCGCAGCAAAACCGGATCCGCCGCTGGTGCTTCCAACGAGGTTGTACCCCTGGGAGGTGAACAGACCTTCAACATCGCCAGGTCCGGCAGGGTTGGTGTTCGCCGCGACGATGGTATTGACGCAGGTGGCGGCCGCGCTGTTGCGGAGACCTCCGCAGTTGCCGGCGACCCCTGGGGAACCCCAGCCGCCATTGCCTTCCCCGGAACCGG
>JBGSLE010000346.1:0-14636 GCA_041740875.1 Pontiella sp.
CCATGCCGTCCAGGTCGTCGTCGTCGGTCATGCCGCCGACCACGCCGTTGTCGCCAGCCCAGTCGCCGTAGGGGTCGTTGACGGGCAGGTTGTTGACGACCGTGATGGTGAGGTTGGTGTTGGCGGGTGCCGTGAAGTAGGCGGCATAGGCCGCATTCGACGCCACGAGGCCGGCGGCGGTATAGGTGCCATTGCCGATCACATTCGTTCCCAGCGTCAGCGAGGTGAGGGCAATGTTGGCATCGTTGATCAGCGCGCCGGTGCCGGAGATAATGAGGCCGAACGAGGCCTTGTTGGTGGTTATTGGGGGCAGGTCTAGCCGGCCAAAGTTCCTCACTTCGAAGATGCCGGTGAAGTTTGTGGTGTTGACCGTACTTGCCAGATCGAAGCCAACCGTGGTGGAGACCGTTGTGTTCGCGCGAACCACCGCAATGGTTCCACTCCCGGCCAAGCTCGCGTTGCGGATTTGAATGGTTCCGAGAGTGTACCGCAACGTACCGCTGTTCAGGGTGAAGGTGTTCCCCCCCAGTGAAAGATTCCAATTGAGGTTGTTGGGATGGTCAATAAACCCGCCATTCAAGGTCACGTTGCGCACCGTATCGACCGTCGCGTTGGCATTTCCATTGCGGAAAGTACCGCCCGTTGCGATTTCCAGCGTTTGCCCATAAAACACGTCGCCAGCCCCGTTGACATTAACGGTAAAGTTGGTCGCTTTCCACGTATTGGCATCGCCCGACACCGGTGCAACCCCTCCCCACACGTTGGTGGTAGTAATGTTTCCACCAGCGACCGCATAGATAACCCCTGTTTCCGGCGGGGCGACGGTGACGGTGATGCTGCCGTTGGTGTTGACCAACGCCGCCTGCTGCGCCGGCGTAAAGTCGTCGTAGCCGTAGGTGCCAAGCTCGACGTATTCCCCGCCCAAGCTGAGCTGCTTGACGGCAATGTCGGTGTTGTTCAGCAGCTTGCCCGTCCCTTCAACAAAAAGGTTGAAAGTGGCGTTGGTGATGGTCGGGAGGTTGAGCCTGCCGCTGCTGCTCACGACGAATGCGCCGGTGAAGCCGGTGGTGTCGATCGTCTCGTCGAACACCACGCTTCCGGTGGCAGCGGCCGTGCCAGCGGTAATGTTGATGGAGCCGTTGCCGGCGAGCATCCCGTCGTGGAAGATGATGCTGCGCCCGGTGGCGGATCCAATGCTGTGCGTCAAGGTCCCGCTGTTCAGCGTAAAGGTGTTGTTGGTGCCGAAATAGACATCCCAGCTTCCGTTATTGCCCATCTGCATGGTGCCGCCATTCAGCACCAGGTTGCGCAGGGTCAGGTCGACGGAGGCTACGCCAGCGGCGAATGTCCCGCCCGCCACCTGAAGCGTTTGGCCGTGGAAGGTCACATTGGTTCCCCCTCCCTTCACGTCGACCGTAAAGCCCGCCGTGTTCCAGGTGTTCGTGTCGCCTGCAACAGGCGCCAGCCCGCTGCTCCAGGTGGCATTGGCCAAAATGGAGGCGTTGGTGATGGCCGAATAGGTATCCGCCTGGGATACGGCGGCCGCCAAAACGGCCGATGCGATCAGTATTGATTTCATTTTCATGGTGTACCTCTTTCCTTCGTGTTGCCTTCTTCTCCCTCCAAGGTCGATGGCCTTGGAGGCTAAAACAGCCCCGTCTCGCGACGGGGCTTATGAAACGTCTGTGTTGTTCGCTTAGACCACCATGCGGCGCACGGCCAAGAGTAGGGAGGCGCTCGCAACGATCATGCCCAAGGTCGCAGGTTCGGGAATGACGGTGATCGTGAGGGTGTCGTCGGCCGCATTGGTGAAATAGGCGGCATAGCCGGCATTGATCCCAACGAGATCGGCAGCGGTATAGGCGCCATTACCGATCACGTCCGCCCCCAGCGTCAGGCTGGTGAGGGCAATGTTCGCATCGTTATTCAATTGTCCGCTTCCACTGATGGTCAGCCCGAACGAGGCCTTATTCGTGGCAATCGCCACCAGATTCAGCTGCCCATAGTTATATATGTTGAAGATCCCGGTAAAGTTGGTGGTAATCATGGACGATGCAAATTCGATCTCGGCACCAACATCACTGGTTCCCTGCCCCGTAATATTGATCGTCCCGCTTCCGGTCATGTTCCCGTTCTGGAACAGGCAGGTTTTGGCCGCAGCATTCCCGGAGCGAATGGTTCCGCTGTCGAGGATTAACGACTTGCCCGATAAATTGATCGTCTTCCCGCCATTTGAACCGTTATCGATCAACCCGCCATTCATGTGTAGATTGTTCATGATCAGCGTTCCACTCGCGTCGATTCGCAGCGAACCGCTATTCAGCCGAAGCGTATCCCCACGGAAGGTATATGAAGCGGTCGTAGTGCTCAATTGATGAGTACTAACCACCCGCCATGTATTTGCATCTCCAGCAACGGGAGGCGTTGTACCACCCCATGTTGTGGCCAGGGCCATACTCCCGCTTTGCGTTGTATCGATTATCGCCGCCTGCGCGACGCCTGCCGCGCACAAGGCGACGGCCATGATTTTCCATGTCTTCATTTTTTCATTCTCCGTCTTCAATTTTTCATCCAATTGACGATCAATCCCTCGGGTGCTTCTTTCACCCGGCGTCCCGTCCTTCAACGGGGCTTCATGGGATGTATGTTTGCTTAGACCATCAAGCGGCGCACGGCCAAGAGCAGGGAAGCGCTCGCAACGATCAAACCCAAGGTCGCAGGTTCGGGAATGACGGTGATGGTTTGTGTGCCGGTTGGGTTGGTAAAGTACGCCCCATATCCAGCCGTATTGAGAGCCGAAACGGTATAGACACCGTTGGCGATCACGTCCGTCCCCAGCGTCAACGAGGTGAGGGCAATGTTCGCATCGTTGATCAATTTCCCGGTGCCGGAGATAATGAGGCCGAACGAGGCGTTGTTGGTGGTAATCGCGGCCAGGTTCAACCGACCATAGCTCTTCACGTCGAAGATGCCGGTGAACCCGGAGGTGTCGACCGAACTTGCCAGATCGAAACAATCCGTGGAGGACACCGTTGTGTTCGCGCGAGCCACCGCAATGGTACCACTCCCGGCCAGGCTCGCGTTGCGGATTTGAATGGATGCGAGGGTGTACCGCAACGTGCCGCCGTTCAGGGTGAAGGTGTTGTTTCCCAGCGAAAGATTCCATTGCGTGTTGTTTGGATGATCAAGCGTTCCGCCGCTGTTCAAGGTCACGTTGCGCACCGTATCCACAACTGAACTGGCTTCACCATTGCGGAAAGTTCCACCCGTTGTGATCTCGAGCGTTTGGCCATAGAAGGTTATCCCGCCGCCTGATGCGTTAAGGGTACGGGCTCCTGTCCGCCAAGTGTTCGAGTCGCCACTAACGGGAGCCACCCCGCCGGTCCACGTCGCATTATTCGTAATACTTCCCGTTGCCTGCGCGACAATCGTATCCGCCTGCGCCACGCCTGCCGCCAACACGGCGACGGCCATGATTTTCCATGTCTTCATTATTTTCTTTCTCCGTTTTCTTTTTTGCTCTCTGCCATCCCAGCGCCCCGTCGCCGCGACGAGGGATGGCTATAAACATTGCCTTGTTTAATGGATATGTACCAAAACATAGTCCTGTTCCGGTCGTTGTCCAGCGATTTTTCCTTCTAATTAAATCAAGGTGCCATTTCCCTATGAAAACCCGGTTTTTAGGTTTTGGTCCATTATACCAATAACGCCCACGCTTTCCCGCAGCGAGGGATGCCGCGAAAAAGCACCGGCGGGGTTTCCAATCCCCGGCGGAGCCGGTATGCTCGGCGCATTGAACAACAACCGAAAGGAAGAGCCATGGATTCACTCGAAGGAAAAAAAGCCCCCGCGTTCACGCTGGAGGGGAGCGACGGCCGGCGGCATTCGCTGGCGGACTATGCCGGGAAAAAGGTGGTGCTCTACTTTTACCCGAAGGACAACACGCCCGGCTGTACCAAGGAGGCGTGCGGCTTCCGCGATCAGGAAGCGCAGCTGGCCGGCCTCGACGCAGTGGTGCTGGGCGTGAGCAGGGACAGCCTGAAATCGCACGACAAATTCATCGCCGATTTCCAGCTGCCGTTCGTCCTGCTATCCGATCCGGACGCCACGATGATGACGGCCTACGGCGCCTGGGGCGAAAAGGTGCTCTACGGAAAAACCAGCGTCGGCTGCATCCGCTCCACTGTGGTGGTGGATGGGCAGGGTGCGGTCATCAAGCATTGGCGCAAGGTGCCCAAGGCCGACGAGCATCCGCAAAAGGTGCTCGAATTCCTGCAAGGGCTGTAAGCGGGCGGCTTGCTCATCCGCCTGGTCATTGGAACGACGGGGGCTGGAAAGCCCCCGCTCCGGAGAGGGGGCTTTCCAGCCCCCTGTATCCTATCGCGGGCAGCGAACGGATGCCCGGTCAGTGGCGGAAAACCATCTGCTTGACGTCGACGCCGTTGATCGCATCGACGGCGTCGATCATCTGGCAGGTTTCGGGCGTGTCGGCCATCTCCAGCAGGATCAGCCCGTTCGACGGGCAGACGTCGTCGTGCAATCCGAGCCGCGTGCGGATATGCGCCCCGAAGCGCGTGAAGATTTCCTGGACGACCGGCGCATGCGCCTCGCGATCGACGATATGCACCCCGACAATGATATGCTTGTCCATGTTGCTTCCCTTTCCGTTTCCACCTGAGGACGGCTACTCTACAAAGGCCGGAGTGCCCGTCCACCTTTAATCTGCAAATCTCTTTTCGGCGCACAAGGAACGCGACGAGGGCGTCACGTATACATTCTCGCACATCGGCATGGAAGAAGGTGTAGGAACGCTTAACCGCGAAGCGGGAAGCGTTGGAGGGGGACAGCCCGTGCGACGGGTACCTGCCTACGGCGATGGGACACCGCGATAGAAGCGGCGGCACGAACCGGCCGGCGCAGCTTCACTGAAGGTGAACGGCGCGGTGTTGGTTTGAACGGGGAACCAGCCAGCCGCCTGAAGGTTGGTGGAGGCATGGACGACGTAGCTCGATCCGGTGGTTCCCGTGACGGAAAACCGGAATTGTCCTTCGGCATATCCGGGCTGGGCCAACACGGCAGGCAACGGCCCGGCGGAAGGCACCGTGAAGACGAAATCGCGGACAACGGCCATGTGCTGCATATTGACCGCTGCGGAATCGCCGGAGGCCACGGGCGGGACATCCGACAAGGGAACATAGACGCGGGAATCGAAAACCAGTCCGTCCGCATAGGTTCTGGAAGGCATCTCCACCGGGACGAGCCGACCGGCCAGGGCCGGGCTGAACAGGACGCGGTCGTAGCGCTTGGAGCGAGAGGCATTGGTTCCCGTGTTGCCGTTGCGATCGGCGGGAACGGGATCATCGCGGAGGAAGGAGGAAAACGTGGCGACCGCCCCCTCGCTCTCGCTGTAGATGTTCATGTCGCCGGCCACGACGAGCCAGGCGTCAGGGGGAAAATTAGCGGCGACAAGGTTCTTGATTTCCAGCGCCTGCGCCGCCCGGCGCGAAGCACTGTCGCTGCTGGCCTTGAGGTGGACGCTGACCACGTAGAGATCGTTCGTTCCAGGGACGTCGATCCGCGCCCAAACGAATCCGCGGTCGTTCACGCCGGTATCGCTGTCCACCCAGGAGCCGCAGCCGAGGATCGGATAACGGCTGATGATGCCGTTGGGAATCGAGTAACCGCTTTCCCGGAAATATTCAAAACCCGCGCCGAAGGCGTTGTCGACCATGTCGCGGTACGAGCCGGCATAGTTGAACTCCTGAACGGCGACGATGTCGGGCTTCAGTCCTTTGAAGATATTGAGGCCGGGCGCTTCGTAGCGCTGGTAGTTGCCCGTCGTGGTATTGGCCGCCATCACCCGGACAACCACATTGCTTTCAGCCAAGCCATGGCATACGAAAGATAGACAAGATAAATATACTAGCAGTTTCCTCATGGAACGTTCCTTTCTCGATGAGAAAAGGCGCTCCTCGCCGAAGCGGGGAGCGCCCATTTAGCAACCGGGAGACACTGCAAATTATTTGTCTACGGCACCACCGGTTTGTGTGTTGAGCAGCATTTGGTTGTCGGCCGGCGCCGGATCGTTCCAGATGCTGTAGATGGCCGCCCCCATGAGCTGTTCCAGCGGATTGGCGGATGAGAGCAGCTGCCCCATCACGGCCTGCGTGTAGGGATCGGGCGTGCCTTCATCACCGGCGTAGTGCGCCATGAAGCTGGCGGTCATGGCCGGAGCCAGCGCGTCGGCCTGAGCTTCAGGCAAGTTGTACGGCGGAGCCATCAGCATGTATTTGCTCACCACCAGCAGCCCGTCGTTGAGATACGCCTGGGCGTAGGTCTGGAAGTCGCTGAACCCGTCTACATTTTCAATGCGCTTGGTACCGACGTTCATGACACCGTCGGCCGTCATGAAGATGACGCGGTACGGGCAGGGCCAGGTGACGGCCGAGCCGGTCTGGATGTCGAACAGGCTGCCGGTAGCGTCGCGCACAATGTCGTTGGCGTGGTAGTGGCCGGTAAAGACCGCGCCGACCCCGCCGTCGATCAGCGTCTGCTGCACCTCGACATCGTTGTTGACCACATATTCCGGGAAGAGCGCGGTCTGGTAGGCATAGTGCGGAATCGCCCCGTGGTGCATCATGGCGAGCACCGTTTTGTTGCTGGCGGCACCATCGGCCATCACCTGCTCCATCCAGCCCAGCATGGCTGCGGAAACCTCTCCGGCAGTGATCTGAGTCGGCGTGTAGAGGCAGGAATCAATCGACATCACCCACAGGTTGCTCACCGGCTCGGTCACGAAGGAGAGCGAAGCCGGATCGCGGCTGATTGCTTCTGCAAATCCGCAGTGGCTGTAGTTGGTCTCGAATCCACCCGCGGTAATGGACGGAACCGCCGCGAACGAATTGGTGCCGATATATTCAACCGCATGGGTGTTGTTGATATCGTGGTTGCCCGGGCAGACCACCACGCTGATTCCGGCCGCTTCGATCTGTGCGAAGAAGTTGGAAACCGCCTGATGGCTTGCCAGTTCGCCGTCTTTGGTGAGGTCACCCGGAACCAGCAGCACATCCGGTTGCTCATCAATGATCGAAGCCACCGCAGATTCCATGATGACGTGGCTTTCAGCGACCAGCTTGCGGTCGTAGGCCAAGTACATTTGGAAGTACGGATTGTTCACATCGTCGAGCAGGTTGGTGGCGAAGTAATGCAGGTCGCTGATGACGCAGATCTTGGCAACCGGGGCCCCCTTATCAACCGCACCGTCCACATGGAAGAAGCGACTGTTGTCGGTGGCCAAATACTCAACCGCCACCATGCCGTTGGATCCATCAACCACAACACCGTTGTGCCAGGTTGTTCCCAGCTCATCCGATTCCTGGACCACATATTGATGGCCCTCTGCCGCATCGAAGCTCAACTGGAACATGCCGCTTTCCGCGCCGGTTCCGGTGGTGAAGAAATCGCCGTTGCTGTCAGCGTCCGTACCGTAGTCATACTCCATGATGTCGCTCTGTCCATCGCCGTCGGAATCGGTCAGCAGCGAGGCCGCATTGGTGGCGTTCAACCCGTTGGCGACTTCATAGCCGTCCGGCAGCAGGTCGCCGTCGGTGTCCGCCTTGAAGGGATTGAGGCCCTGCGCATACTCCTGGGCAACGGTCAGGCCGTCGGCGTCGGTGTCGCTGCCGTCGGCGGCGGGGGTTAGCCCGTTCGCCGCGAGCCATTCGACCGGCGTGCCGTTGGCGGTCGCGGCCAAAGCGTTGAGCGCCAGTTCGTAGATGGTCAGCGTGCTGCTGCCTTCGTTGGCCACCAGCAGGAGCGGCTTGCCGTTCGGACTGGCGGAGGCCGATACGAAGTCGAAGCCTTCCGGTGCGGCGTCGCTGGCCAGCCGGACAAATTCGACAAAGGCCGGATTTTCCGGATTGGAAACATTGTAGACCATGATGCCGCCGATGCGCTCGAGGCCGATGAAGGCGTAGGTCACGCCGTTGATGACGCCGATTTCGGCGGCTTCGGGCTCGCAACCTTTGTCGTCGGAGCGGCCGTCGACCGTATCCCCGTCAATGTTGAAGATCTCGGGGCGCTCATTCGCCAGATAGCTCTCAAAGTCGTCGGCGGAGTCGTAGATCATCGCGCCGTCCGCATCGAGAATGGAGAAGGAACGTCCGCCATACCCGTAGATCACGTCCAGCTTGCCGTCGCCGTTGGTGTCGGCGTCGATCAGCGAGATCTTCATCCGGCCGGCTATCGATTTGGCCTGGAAGGAGGTGTCCGGGAATACCGTCGGGTCAAGCGTCACCTTCGAGAGGCGCTCTTCATCGATTCCGCCGAAATCTCGGGAATCGCCTTCGTTGGCAATCACGTAATAGGTTTTTCCGTTGACCGCATACGACACCATGGTGTCGGGCATGAACATGCCGTGGAACGGATAGTTGGCCATATGGATCCCGCCGTCTTCGTCACTGGCATCGAGCGTATTGGCCGGATCGCTCCAATCCTTCAGTCCGAGCGGGACAATTTCGGTAATGGCCGGAACGCTCAGATCAACCACCGCCATGGCGTTGTTTTCCTGCAAGGTGACAAAGGCCTTGGTGCTGTCCGGGGAAACTGAAACAAATTCCGGTTCGAAGTCCACCGACGGCAGACGGCCCGGGAAGAGGCGCACGCCGGCCGCTTTCAGCGCATTGGTCTGGCTGTCGAACGCGGCGAAGCCGAGTACCTCGACGGTGGCGTTGGAAACCCCGGCGGACAGGTCGATCACACTGACGGATCCCGCGCCGTAATCCGCGTGTTCGCCGGTTTCGGCTTCGTCGGCCGTAAGCACCATCAGCCCGTTCGGCGAGAAGACCACGTTGTCCGGCTGAATACCGACGGTGACGCGGTTGGTTTCAATACCGGTCGAGGCATCGAGGAAGACCACCTGACCGGCGGTGTTGCTGCCGCTTTCGACGGCGACAGCCACCAGACCGTTGTACACCGCAACGCTGTTGATCAGCTCGTTGGTCAGCACGGCAGCGATTTCAACCGGGGCGGTCGGGTTGGATAGATCGAGCAGCAGCAGGCCGCTTCCCGGCGTGGTCACAAACGCCCTCTGCGTTCCGGCGTCGAAGGCAACTATTTCCGCTCCGTTGGCCAAGCCGATCGTGCCGACTGCCGCGAGGGCGATGTGGTTGCCGGAAACGGGTCCGCGCGTCACGGAAACCGTGTCGGACGCCGCTGCGCCCAGCAGGTTGGTGCCGGAAGCGGTCAGCGTGTTGGTTCCTTCCGCCAGCGAAATGTAAGCGGAAACCGCATCAACGGTCTGCGTCGTGCCGAGCGTTTCGTTTATGAAGTTGATTCCGCCGACGATGTTGGACTGCACCACCTCGACGCGGACGACCGCGGTGTCGTAGGCGTAGGATGCGTCATCGACCGGCGCAACGATCGCAACCGCCGGCGGGTTGGAAGAAGAACCGGCATCAACGGAGAAGGAGTAACCCGAGGTAGGCAGTACGTTTGCATTCGACTTGAAATCCCAGTTGCCCGCCGTGCCGAGTGCCGCCAAAAGCTCGGTCTTCGTTCCACTGTAAACCGCGCCGGAAGTCTTGTAGCTGCACACATCGGCATCCGTGAAATCGAGCCAGGTCGTTCCGTCCGCAAGTCCGCCGGCCCTTGGAGAGGTGTCGGTCTGGTTGTTGTAGCCGAACAGGAAGGTCGGGGTCGCGCCGTTCCACACGCCCTCGGCGGTCTCATAAAAGTAAATGGTGTCGCCCGACCCGCCGAAACCCGGGGTCGATCCGTTCGCCTTTGTCCAGGTGTATTGGGCCGTCGAGTTGCCGCTGCCGCTGTTCCACTCCAGGCCATGGATCACGGTGCCCTTGGAAATCGCCTGAAGCGCCGTGAATTTGTACGTGCATTCGTTCGCATCAACCCAGGTGGTGGCGCCGGCGGCGGTGATCTCATCGTCGCGGCCGAAAAAGACCGTGCCTGCCGGTAGGTCGGCAAGGAAAAGAAGATTCAACTGATCGGGTGCCGCACTGCCGTCGCAATCGTAGCCGATCACCACCACGTCGCCCGCCGTCAAGGCGCGGGCCGACGAAACTGCCATGGCCGCAAGGCCAACTATTGCAAGCGCCAGGCTTTTCATTGTTTTTCCTGTCCGTTTCATTATTCCATCTCCTGTTGATTCAACCCCGGGATTGCTGACCCCGCTTTATAAACTATCCCATCGAAAACAACCGCCGGGCAACCAGCAGCCCGCCGCCAAACAGACCGATCAACCCCATCGTCGCCGGCTCCGGGATGACGAACGACGTTGCGTTCAGGGCACCAAATGCGACGGCACCATCGTTGTTGAAAGTCCAATTGGCGGAATTATGAATGGCCAGCTTGTATTCATTGACGGTCAGTCCAGTACGAGGGCCCGTGTACTGGCCATTGTCCACTTCCGCAATGGCTTGGTTGAGGTGCAATCCGTCCAAGGCAGAAGGCAGATCCGACGTGTTTGAGGAGGTCGCGTCTGAGGCCCACGTGCTCCCATCAAAATTGATGCCGTAGAGGAGCATCCCGGAATAGGCTTCGCCCGGCTTGCTGGTGTCAATTCCGTTAGGAAAGGCTCCTGTACCGATAAAGATCTGGTCTCCGTCTGCTGCTATGTTATCGAGCCGCCCAACCGTGGTACCCACATTGGCAGAGGATGAACCGTTGGGACAGGTGATGACCACCACCGAACCCGCCGCAAGGCCTGCGACTGGAGCCGTCCAGCTCATGATGTTTTCACTCGAACGAACCGTGCCGTCGCTGAAAAAGCCGCTATCGCTAAAATAGAGCGATGTCCCGGCGTCGATGTTTTTCCATGTCACGAAAGACACCCCGTCATTGGCATCCGAGCGAAAGCCAATGATCGTAATGTCCCCGGCGACCAGATCGGCTTTGGCGGTGGTTGCGGCCAGTGCTGCTCCCAGTATGATTCCTGCTATCTTCTTCATTTCAAATCTCCTCTTCGTTGTAGTTAAAAATACTTGTTATTCTTCCAATTTGATCCGGTAAAAGGCGCTCTCGGCGTTATCCACGGTGTCGGTCACGGTGTTGACGGGCGGCGTGGCGGAAACGCCTGAGGCAATGTTCGTGAATCCGGCGGCGAGATCGGCGGCGCGTTCAACCGAGTAGGTTTTGCCGGTAACGCTCTCCCAATGGATGACGAAGTGGTTGCTGGAGGCCGCCGGCACGCTGTCCAGGCCAACGATCGCCAGTAGGCTGGCGGCATTGGTCGGGTTGGTTCCTGCCCGGTATTCGTGGCTGTCGAGGAAACCGTCGCGGTCGAAGTCGGAAGAGGCGGTGACGTTGGTCAGGTTGCCGAAGAAGTCCAGCTCCCACGAGTCGTCCACGCCGTCTTCGTCGGCATCGGGCACGTAGTGGACGACCGCATCGGCGAGCAGCGGCGCGGGCTCGACGTTGCCGGCGTTGTCGGTCGCGACCGAGTAAAACTCGTACCGGCCGTAGCCGTCGGGATAGTTGAAGACGAAGCTCCAAGGCTCCCCGGCAGCGGAGCCCGCCACGTTCCAGCTTCCCCAACTGCCGCCGTCGGAGGCATAACGGTAGTAGATGGTCAGGTTCGTGACGGTTCCGCCAACCGGGGTGGCGCCGGAGAAGGCCACTTCCAAGAAGGGCCCCTTGCTGCCGCTTTCGTATTCCTTGGAGTCAAAGGTGAAACTGTTGCGTGTGGCCGAATCCTCGGTCTTGGCTTTGACGAGGAAGCTGGCCTGCCCGTCGCCGGCAGCCTCGGCTTGCGCGAAGCCGGTCACGTCCCATTCGTACCAGACATAGGGGGTGCTCGCGTCCAGCGTTTGGGTGTCGAGGACGCTGCCGTACGCCGGCTGGTTGGCCCAGGTGATTCCGCCTTCGGTCCAGCTGTCAGCGATTGAACCATGCGCGTCGGCCGCCATGTTGGCCGTGGCATAGGATGTGCCCCAGCAGTAGAGCCGCAACGTGGCGGACTCGATGCCGGCTCCCGCAGGCAGGCCGGAGAGGTCGAACTTTGTCCAGATGCGTTCGTCGCCGTACGGTGATGCGCCGGTGGTCGCCGACTGGATATACATGTTGGCGCTCGCTCCGCTGTTCTTGCCTGTGTCCCCGTCTTCGACATGCGCGTCGGCAACGGGCAGCAGGCTGAGGCTCGATTGGGCGGACGAATCGGTTGCGGTGGCCGTCAGGGTGATCGAGGGAGAAGACTGGAGTTCGGGCGAAACGGCATCGACGGCGGAGACCGGCGTGTAGTCGACCGCGCCGACCGCGACCACTTCGGAGCAGCGGAAGCGGCGATCGTCGTAGCGCATGGTCTGGATGCCGGAGAGCACCAGCATGTCGCCGACAGCTCCGGGCAGGGCCAGTTTGTCGTAGGCGCCTTCGGTGTAGACCGTGATCTGCGTTCCTTCGCGGTCTTCCACCGTGTCGTTTCCGATTTTCACGCACTCGAAGGAAACATACCGGTTTTCATGCCATTCATCCCAGAACTCGGCGATGGCGCCTTTGAAGTCCGGGAGCGCCAGCGCGGTGTTGGTTCCGACGATGCGGAACTCGACGCCGTCGGCCACGATGCCGTTCTGGTCGACAAACTGCGGATTGCCGGAGTGGAAACCGAATTCACCCTCGATATCAAGGATGGTTCCGTTGGCCAGCCTGCCCTCTTCGAAGCCGAGGTAGGAGCGGTAGAGCATCACTTCGGCAAGGCGGTGTTCGGGATTGATCGATCCGTCTTCGTTGACCAGCGTTTCATCGACGTACCCGCCGCGCCGCGCAACGGTGTCGTCCGTGGCGCTGAGCAGACGGACAAACGCGTTCTCGAAGTTGGGCTCCGAGTTGGCATCGTCCACCAGGGTAATCACCGCGCGGAACCGCCCGGCCGAGCCGGTGTTCAGCACGTAGCGCGGACCCGGAACCGTCATGGGGTTGGTGGAGGTGAACTGGGAGGTATAGTCGATCATGGTCTGGCGGATCGAGTAGTCGTAGTCGATCGGGGTCGGGTCGCCCCATCCGCCGGTCGAGAAGTCGTTGTCGTGCGCATACATGTATTTGCTGATGGCGACGTGAAAGGTGTCGGTCGGGCTGATCGGCACGCCGTCCTTTTCGATTTTATAGATGATGCCGTCGTCGGCGAAGATCTGCCAGCCCTGGGAGATGGAGGTGCCGCAGTGGTCTTCTTCGATGAAGTCCCAGATTTCCTGTCCGGTCGCCTCGATGAGCACCATGTTGTCGTCCTGCCACGGATAGGTTTCGTAGAGTTCAAGATAGGTGATTTCACCAGCGGCGTTGTCGCGCCGGACTCCTCCGCCTGATTGAAGTGCGAGATCACAGCTATCGGAAGTCTGCGTGTCGATGTACCACTGCATGGAGTCGGCCACCCAGGCGCCGGCCGTGTTGTCGCCCGCCCAGGGAAACTCGGCGTGCGTGAACCATTTGTCTTTGTTCAGGCGCAGATCGTTTGCGCTGTAACCGATCACCTGGTCGAGCGCGTAGGTAACATTGGTGTCGCCATACTTGGTGTGGGGAGCCGCGTTGTAGTCGGCTGTCAGGTTTGTAATCACATTCAGAACATCCGGATCCGGCACAATGTCCGCGCAGCGGATCACGTTTTTCCAGGCGTCCACATAGTCGCCGTCGTCCGTCAGGTCGATCTCTCCGATGTACTGGCAGTAGGAGGCGGCCTCGGCAATGATGGTTTTATGGTTGATATCGGACGGCTGCCAGACGGTCTCGGTCATCGTGTGCCAGTGGCCGCCGACCACCACGTCCGGCGGCTCGGTCTGTCCGTCGTCCTCGACCAGCTGGTAATCCTCATAGCCGCTGTAGGTGCGATCGCTGGCCACGCGGCTGTGGCCAACGTGTGCCAGCAACAGCACCATGTCGCAGTTTTCTTCGTTACGCAGGTAATCCACGTAATCCTTGATCTGGATGTCGGACGCCGGGTTGTTCCACGAACAGGTCAGCACATCAATCACATCGACGGTTGTTTCCTCCAGGTGGGACGAGGTGTCGGTGGTATAGCCGAGAATACCAACCTTCTTGCCGTCAGCGATCACGGTCACGTAGGGCTCAAAGTACGGGTCGGTCGTTCCGTCATGCACAATGTTCATGGAAATGAACGGGAAGTTGGCCAGATTCTTCATGTTGTTGAGCATGTCGATGTGGCGCACATCGTGGTTGCCGACCACCGAGGCATCCAGCCCGCGTCCGCGCAACAGCTTCAGCTTGCGGTCCAGCTCGTTGTAGAATTCGATCAGTCCGCGGTTGCCGTCCAGATCGCCGAGCACATTTCCTTCCGAAATATCGCCCGCATCCACAATAACGGATCCTGGTTCAGCCGCCGCGAGTTCCAGCATGCGCGTGGCCATGTAGGCGGCACCGCCCACCTTCTCCAGCGCCGGGACATCATTCGTGCCCGTGATGTCGTAGTCGTGCGGGGTCAGTCGCGAATGCACATCGTTTACATGGATGATGCGGATGCCTTCCCGGTAGGAACTAGCCAGCGCGGAGCCCGCCACGCCTGCGGAATAGTTCGCGTCCGCGTCGACCGACCAGATTTGGTAGAAATATTCGCTGTCAACCGCCAAGCCGGAATCCTGGCACATCGTCCCCCCGCCCGCATAGGCGACCGTGCCGCC
>JBGSLE010000347.1:0-12731 GCA_041740875.1 Pontiella sp.
GCGGGTTGCCGATCGCCAGCATGCTGCCTGCGTCCGGCACCACCCGCCACGGCTCGGCCAAGGTGACAACCCCGCTGGCCGCATCCAGCGATGCAATGATCCGCGACTGCCCCATGCCCTTGCCGGAAAGCACGCTGACGACCCGCGAATGGGTGTGGGCGGTCAATCCGGAAAAGGTGACCGTGTTGGCGGTGGCATTGACGGGGTTGCCCCGGAAGCGGCAGACGAGGCCCTCGAACATGATCTGCTCGCCGCTGTTTTGGTCGGGCGAGTAGGCGGGATCGTAGCTGCCGTTGGGATGGCGCCGCGGCATGATGTTGGACGACTCGCTGCCGCCGATGTAGCAATACGGCGAGGAGCCCGTACCGGTGAGCCAGCGCCCCTTGCACCAGCCGAAGCTCTTTGAAAGGTCCGTTTCGTCGAAATTGCCGGCAAAGCTGTCCGAGAGGTCGAAATACTTCGAATTCTTGATGGCGATCAACTGGTTGCAGTCGCGGATGCCGAGGAAGGTGCAGTTGGTGAACCGGATGTGTTGCGAGCCGTCGCCCACGAAGATATCGCGCGCGATCACAAACGAGCAGTCGTTGAAGGCAACCCGGCTCGCGTTCTGCGTGTCGACCAGGGTACGGGCGGTGCCGGTGTTGTATTCCCCGGTAATCCTGACCTTCGAAAAGACGATGTCGCTGCGGTTTTGGAGGCCGACAAAATCCTCCGACCCGGCCAGGCTCGCGGCGGTTTCCAAGGTGAGGTTGCTCATCTCGACCTGGCTGCCCATCTGGATGCAGGGCAGGGGCGAGCTGGAGTAAACGGAGTGGGGCTTGATGATGGTGGCCCCAATGCCGGCCCCGGCGATCTTCTTGCCGCCCCGGAAATCGATGGGGCCGGAAATATGGTAGGTGCCCGCCGGAAAATAGACGGTGGAGCCGGGATCGGCGCTCGAGGCGGCGATGGCGGCCTTGATGGCCGCATCGTCGGGATTTCCGTCGGTGCCGTCGGCGCCGTAGGAGGTGACGTCGAACACCCTGCCATTCCAGGAATAGGGGCTTTCGACCTTCAAGCTCAACGGTTTCGCCCATCCGTATTGCCCGCCGTGCCCGTTGTGCGCCCAGACGGTGTAGGTGCCGTTGGCCAGGTTGCCGGGAACCATGAACGTCGCCTTGTAGGGGTTGGCCGAAGAGGAGGCGATCCAGCCATATCCGGCGATGTAGAGGCGGCAAACGCCGCCGCCCAGCACCAGGTTGCGGCCATAGACCGAAAAGGCCTCCCCCCGTGCTACCTTGTTGAAACCGAGCCACCAGGCGTCCGTCTGGTTGATCGCAACCGGTTCGCCGGAGCCTTTGCTGTTGCGCGGCCACATCAGGTACATCGTGCCGGCGGGCAGGTGGCCCGGCAGCGTGATCGCCGCCTGCCGTCCATCCAGGCGTTGGATGAGCGCATCGGCCTCAACCCCCGCTCCGTACACCCGGAAATTGGTATCGCGCCCCGCGCCCACCCCCGTGAAGGAGGAGAGAAACTCGCCCGACAGCGCCAAGGTGTCGCCCGCGTCGGCGATCCGCGTCCATTCGGCGATCTGCGGCGCGCCGACCAGCAACTCCGTATTGGTCACGGACGGATTGAACGCGGTGAAGCCCACGGGAAACGCAGGCGGAGGGGTCGGTCCGGCATAGCCCGGGGCGGGATAGGGCACGGCGAGGGAGGATGACAAACCAAACAACACGGACGCCGCCAGCGCCTCCAAACATCTCTTTGAAACCATTTCCATAGCCGTTATCCTTTTAGCCAGAACAAATCTTCCCTCTGTGCAGGTTCATCTATTTACGACAGGGGAATGATCTGGACAGCTCTTTTATACAAGGAAAAGTATTTAAACACTAACCCTTGCGCATTAACGACTAACATCGACAGATACCCCTATCTGAACGAACCCTGCGATCATTAGCCGCGCCGTTTTGCGAGGTCAATTTTTTTTAACCCCCATTTGATACGGACCGGCCGCCGGATCCCGGCCATTTTTTCGGCCGCTAACGGCCAAATCCTTATAAACCGGCCTCGAAAAACCGGTCGGCACCCAGGTTGGGATGTGCGGAAGGGGGGAGCACCGTAATTCGACGGCGACCCGAAGCCGGATAGGCCGGAAATGGCGCGCGCGTAGTGCGTATTTACCCGCAACTATTCGACGCTTGGGAGAGCGTGCAGAGCATTCCCGCAAGGAGTCGCTTGAGCTTTACCGGCGGCTTGTCTTGCAACACCTGGCGACCGCCGAGTTCGGTGCGCACGTAGGTTTTCCAACCGTTGGCCTCGCGCCACGGCATGCAGACGTTGTCGATCGCGGTGGCGGCGGCCTCCGCATCCAGGCCAAACTGGCCGCAGGTCCAGATGCAGCGTTCGCGGTCGATGTTGCCGCGCTGCACCGCCTCGTAGGCATAGTATTCCGGCGGCTGGGCATCGATGGGCGCATCCTTCACCCTATAGGGGTTCGCCGGCGGCGGAAGCCCGGCGGGCCGCATGTTTTCATGGCCGAACTTGTAGAACCCGCGCATCAGCTCGATGGCATGGTCGATGGTCGCGGCATGCGCCACCAGCTCCACCGGATCGACGCCCGCGCGCCCTGCGATTTCGGCGTAGCCCGAAACCCCGTCCACCACCGCCTTCAACACCCGCTCTGCCTGTAGTTTTTCCATAGGCGGCGCATCGTACCCCACCCAACAGGACGATCAATGGAAATCGCGAGGCCTTCTTCTTTTGCGGTTCTTGCGCTTTTTGTGGGCAAAAAAAGGATTGTACGGATCGAGGACGAGCACGAGCGATGGATCAGCAGGGATGCGTTTAATATTCCGGGCGCTTGGGGAAGCCTAGCTTATCCTCAAACCGTTCAACAGCCCTACAGATGTACCCTGCCTTTAACTTCCACAGGCGATTAGCACAATCGTCCCAATCATCTCCCCATTGGAATCCTATTAAAGCAGCTATTCGAGCCTCCGTAATGGCTTCTTTGCCGAATAGCCGCAAAAATGCGAGGGCGAGGTCATCAAAGCAGGGTGTCCCGGATGCTACAAATTGCATGTTATCGAGGAGCAAATGGTTGAGTATTCTTCGCGCCCATTCTTTTTCTTGAAGCGTGCGAAGGCAATATGTTGCGACCGCTATCACATCTCGTGGCTCGAGATATTTGCACTCGTGCCCCTCAATCGGATCCGATTCATATGGAACAAAGCGTACATTTTCCATGTTTTCTATGGCCCAGCCCATTCTGTCTCGGTTGCCTTCCTCCATCGCGATTCTAGCCATTTGATGCCAAAACGAGGGCGCATCGGTTCCCAGCATTGTTGCACAGGCCATTAGGGCGAAAAGGGCTTCATCGGGTTTGTGGTTTAAGACTAAATACTTGGAGATGGTAAACCAATCATCTGAATCCCATCCATCGCCGATGGCCTGCGCCGGATCAGCATACCATGGCCCGGAGTCGTTAGTTCTATCTTCCGGCCCCCGCCGACATTTTTCCAAGGTTTTAATTACGTCATACAGCGTGCATTTTGTCCGCATTCTCGGGTCTTTATGGTTGCGCGTGTCATATTTGGCAGCCAATCGCCGGGTAATGCAATTAATTCTCACAGCATCTTTATGAATCAAAATTTGAGGATCAAGTTGGGTTCCGTTTAAACCAACGCACTGGATGGCGATGCCGAACGATCTCTTTGCATAGCGTTCGAAATCCCCAACGTGTTGGTCATAAGATCCCAGCCGGAAATTTTTAGGCCAATCGGGCTTGCTGCTGATGGTGGCCAGCGCAACGGCATCGGAAGCTTCATTCCCCGACGGATCCAATACCTTGATTTCGATCTCGTAATATTCGCTCACCAGCCTTTTGAGCGTGCCGACTTTCTGCCGCCGATTTATAGGAATGCGTCGCGTATTCATGGTGTTTCCTCCGTTAGATGCCGATCATCCGCAGAAAATTAGAGAGCCGCATGAAGCGCACGCTATGCTCCCCGCTCTCGTTCAGCTCCTGCGCCTTGATGATCTTGTTGCCGGCGCTGTCCTGCTTGTAGAGCGGGTTCAGGTTGCCGATCACCAGAATGTCGGTAGTGGACGAAACATGGGCCTTGTAGATGCCGCCCGCCCGCTTGATGCGCTTGCCCGCTTGTTCATGTGTACATTCACCGAGATAGCCCGTCACCGCGATACCACGCCCCTCCAGGGTTTTGAGCGGGGTAAACTCGATCCCTTTCGGCACATATTCATCATAGGATTCCTCTGCCCGGTTAGGAATGCGGCGGATCCGGGTGCCGTCATTTTCCAACCGGCGTTGGCGAATGAGTCCATTGATGATGGACTTGGCGGCTTCCAGGATGTTCGGGCCGTTGCGAAGGAAGCCCAGGTGGCGGGCAAATCGAACATAGGCATCTTCCCGTTCGATCCATCCCCTGCCTATGGCGGCGAGAAAGAACTCCTTGAGGTCATCTTTTTCGTAGTCATTGATCATGCGGCAATCAGGGAAACAATGCCCCTTCTCGGTGTAGAGGATCCCCCGCCGCGCAGCGGTTGAAAGGGATTTTTCACACTCGGCACGCAGGGCGGGGCCCAAGCGATTCCAGCCGTAGACATGGACGAGGTTGTGGAGCAATGCCTCGCGGTCCATGCCGTTGGCCCCGGCTGCGTGGATGGCGCGGCGTATGGCGATCATGTCCGAAGCCGGATCTTCGATCCAAACCGGATAGCCAGCATCCTCATCCGGTTTTTCTTCTTCTTCCTCGTCCGACGCTTCCATTTCTTCCGCCGCATCATCGTGCGCTATCGTTGATGCGGCTGGGTTAAAAAGCTCGGCTTGCCCTCCCTTTGCTGCGGGCTCGATGGGTTCGACCACCGAAATAGGTTCCGTGTGGAACGCCCCCGGCCAGCCGCCGTGGGTTTCGATGACGTCGTCGATCTCGGCCATGAGGCGGATGGTGTTGGCGAGGGCGACGACGATTTTACGGTAGTGGGCGATGTCATCGTCGGTGAGGATGCGGCCTTTGCGGTCTTTGAGCCATTTCTCGCAGACCTGGTAGCCGCCGATGTGGAAGTTCCACGCGTCGTCGCGCACGCCCTGGAAGCCGGTGGTCTGCGCCTTGTCGATCCAGACGGTATTTTGCGACCACGAGATTTTTTCGACCTCGGGATGGCGGCCGCCGATGAACTCGGTGATGGGCTGGGCGAGCTTGGGAGATTCCAGCAGGTGCAGTGATACGAGTTCGCCGCCGAGCCGGGCCAGCGCGCGGAACATCTCCAGGTTCCCGGTCAACGGTAGGCGCGGGAAATCAATTTTCAGAAACTCGGCGTAGCGGCTCCGGTAGCCGGGACTGTGAAACACCGCGTAGGCGTAGTGGAAGATGTCTTCGGGGGTTAGGCCGACGGGTAGGCCTTCAAGACCGGTCCGGCTTAGGTTCAACCTTGAGCCAAGTTGCTTGAGAAACGGCCCGCTTAAGTTGGGCTGAGTGGTGCCATCCAATCCCAAGCTTCCTTGCTCATGCACATCTCCGCGAGAAACTCGAAGCGGAGCCAAATACGAAATCCCCGCACCCGCCGACTTGTTGCCAACTGAACATTGGTCAGCGACCGTTCGTGAAACACAAACGGTGAACTCGAACTGCGGACTCATTGGGCGAGTCCACACAAAACCCATGTTTTGTCCTCCCGCCATGTTCTGCATTACCTTCGCGCAAGGCGACGCGTAGAACCCGCGCGAATGGCCAGTGTAGTAGGTGAATCGATAGTCGAATGGACGGTAGAGTATGGGGACGAGTTTGCTTTTGGTTGGACCCGATGCACGCACATCAGCTTGTGCGGTGGCGACCCTCCAGTCTCTCGCATCCTTCCCCAATTCGTAGTCCGCGCGCGCTGCTGCGTCCGATAGTTTCGCGAAGTCTGTGACGCGGCTCCACAACTGCTCACGGTCGAAATCTATCGTCATCGAGTCACGCCCAGTCACCACTCCAGTTCCGTTCACGGGGAAGATGTCAGTTACTTTCCATCCCTCCTCATATTCATCCTTCGATTCGATGTCGTGCGGAACCAGCAAGTAAAATTCCGGTGCCGGATGTAGTTCGTTCCACTTCGTCGATTTTGAAGAATTGGTATCCAAGAAGTGGTATTTGCTTTCGCGTGACCCCCATAGCTCCGAATGAGATGTTTGCTCGGATGTCGGGCGTGAGCAAAGCGTTGAAAACAGAGCGAGTGAAACGCCTTGCTGAATGTCGAACACGTTTGCGTCAGGCGATCCATCAGGGGCAAAGGGAGTCTTTTTCGCGTTGCCGTGCAGGTCGAGCACGCTTAGCCGTGGGAATGTTCCCATTAGGCTTTGCCGCATCCCACGAAAGGTTGGATTGTCGAGATAACCGTGATTCGTGATGTAGCCAAGGACGCCGACGCGCGTGGTTTCGATGGTCGTCTGCGCCTTGCGGATGAACTTCACATAGTCGTCTTGCAACCAAAGTTTGCGCTCGGTTAGTGCTGCGCCGTCCACAATTCGGTAGGCATCTACGATCCGAAGCATTTCATCCGACCTATTTGACGAGATGCCTGAATACGGCGGGTTGCCGATGACGACGGTGAAGCGCTTGTGTCGCTTGATTTCGTTCACGGCGGCGGCTTCGTGGGCGAGGGCTTCAACGTCGGGGAGCGTTAGCTGACGCTGCCACGGTTCGAGGGCGTTGGTGAGGAAGACGCGGACGCGTTCGTCCGATCCGAAGCGGTAGCCGGTTTCGTGGAGCTTGAGGCCGATTTTCATGTGGGCGATGGCGTACGGGGCCATCATCAGTTCGTAGGCGTACAAGCGAGGGAGGAGAGCTGCCGGAACGTAGCCGTTCCACCAGCTCTCGAAACTTGAAACTGGAAACTTGAAACCTAAAACGGTCGGCATCGCTTTCGCGCCACCCGTTTTCCATTTGTTGGAAAGGTGCTTGTGGATGACGTCGATGGTTTCGACGAGGAAGGTTCCGGTGCCGGTGGCGGGGTCGAGGATCTGGACGAAGAATTCGTTCGGGTCGATGGTGCGCTTTTCGCCGGGTTCGTCGGTCAGCGGAGGTAAAGTTAATTGCCGATTTCCGATTGCTGATTGCCGATTGAGGAAGTCGCCCCAGGTGACGGTGGAGGCGAGGCCGTCGTCGAGGCCGAAGTCGGTTTGGAGGAGTTCGTGGACGCTGCGGACGATGTAGGAGACGACGGGCTGCGGGGTGTAGAAGACGCCGCGCTGGACTTTGAGCTTTTTGTTGTAGGCGGTGAGGAAGTCCTCGTAGAAGCGGATGACGGGGTCTTCGTTGGGGTTTTTGTTGCCGAAGTCGCGCAGGATGGCGGGCAGGTCGGTTTCGTCGCCGCGCAGGAGTTCGACGACGTCCTGCACGCCGAGTTCGTCGAAGTCGAGTCCGCCTTTGCGGCCTCCGGCATGGAGGAAGCTTTGGAGCATCTCCTTGAGGAAGGGGTTGGTGACGGGCACCATGTCGGTGATGTTGTCGGCCTGGACGAAGGTGCCGTCGGCCCCGCTTTCCATGTCGGTGCGGGAGATGGCGGCGGTGAGCAGGCCGTAGGTGATGGTCTGGGCGTAGGTGTCGGCGAAGCCCTCTTCGGTAAGGTCGTGGATGAGGGCGGCCTGGAAGGCTTTGTGGAGTTTTGTGAGCGGGCCGCGGTCGGATTCGGCGGCAATGAGGGTCTGGCAGCGGTCGCGGATGCCTTTGGCGAGTTCGGCGAGGGCCTTGGCCAGCAGGTCGGCGGTTTGGATGGTGTGTCCGAGGCGGTGCCTGAATGCGCCGCTCCAGGTTTTCCGCCAGGCGTCGGGATCGTTTTCGTCGTCCGGCCAGCGCAGGCGGGCGCGGAGTTCCCTGTCCACATGGTCGAGCTTGAGCGGGGTGTCGCCGCCGTCCCAGCCGAGGACGCGCAGGGTCGGCAGGTCGCCGGCGTCCTGGTGGAAGTGGGCGAAGGCGATTTCGCGTTCATTGCGGGTTTCGACGAAGGAGGAGATAAAGAGCAGGTCGTTCAAGTCCCAGGTCTGGCGGTCGGGCGCATTGGCGGAGGCCCGTTGCTTGGTGACCAGTTTGTTGAGCAGGCGGCGCAGCACGCCGACCGGCAGTTTTTTCGGTTCGAACTCGATGAAGAAAACGCCCCACGGCTGGCCGCTGACCAGCGGGCGGAGCTGTTTGATCTGCTTGATCTTGGCGGCGTGTTCCGGTGCTACACCCAAGTCTTCGGCGGCATCCCAGTCGAAGGAGTAGGATTCGAAATCGTTGGCGTCGATCGGCCAGTCGAGCTCGTCGGCCAGATAGGCGATCAGCTTGGGGAAGCTGGCGATGTCGCGGAGTTTTTGGCTGGGGCTGGGGTTCATCGTTGGGGTTCCCTTCTGTCTATTTGCTTTCAAAACTGGGCGGGGTCAGGCATGTTTTGAGCATGAAAACGCTGGTTCAGAGCAATCCTTACCTGAAAAACGCCGCCCGCCGCCATGCGATGCTGGAGCAGAGTGTGCGCGAGTCGTCGATTTTCGAGGGAGCGAAGTGCTTTCATTCTTCCAACTCCCGGATGCGCTCCTCGACACAGGCGCGGAAAAAGTCTGCCAGAGGTTGAATTTCCTGTGAATAGCCCTGGATGACGGCGTTGAGATAGGCCGTTTTTCTTTTTACGGCCCCTTTGCCGGAAAAGCTGTAGAGCGGCGGCGGATATCCGGCCTGTAAAAACATCAGGTCGGCCAACCAGCGGGCAAGCCGTCCGTTGCCTTCCCGGAACGGATGCACCAGCAGCAGTTCGGCGTGGATCGCCGCAACCTGCCCAGATACGGTTGCCAGCGGGTCGGACCGGCAGGGGGTGAGCTTTTTGAGGAAGTCCTGTTCCAGCGCTGCCATGTTCTGCGCTACCCGAAAAGCAGGCGGCCAGCGAAAGCCGCCCTTCTGCATCTCAACGGTTCTGTAGCTTCCGGCCCATTCGTAGATTTCGCCCAGCCAGTCTGTGTGCATTTTGCAGATGAGCTTTGCGGTGAAAACAGTTTCGGGCGAGATGATTCCGAGATAGCGCTCCTGAACGGTCAAAAGCGCATCGGCTTCCGCCCGGTCCATTTCCGTTTTGCGGGAAATCCCTTTCAGGTTGCGCAAAACCCGTCCGCCGGAGCCGGGCTCGAATTCGCCCTCTTTCCCGGTGCTCCAGTATCTGGACGGATTTTTCGCCATGTTCAGTTCAACTCCATCCACGCCTTGAGCACCGGTTTGACCCCGACCGGAGCCTGCACTTTGCGCAAATAGGTTTTGTTGAGGTGTTTGTCGAGCTTTTGGCGGATGTCCACCAGCGTTTCCTGCTCCTGGCGGCAGGTTCGCGGCGTTTCCGGCAGGCACTTGACGGCCCTGTAGATGGCGTCAACGTCCTCGAGGATTTCGCCGGTCTTCAGCAGGTAGAGATACCACCGCACATCCCCCGCCTCTTCGGTCCATTCGCCGGTGGCGGTGTCGCGGCCGGGGCGGGCATAGCAGAAGAAAACGCCCTCGGATCCGGCCGTGGCCATCTCCTTGCCGCTGAAGATGCGGTTGGGAAGGGCGTCCAGCTTTGCTTCGAGTTGCGGGTTTTCGGCGAAGAGGCGTTCGAGTTCGAGCTTCATCTCTTCCGCTTTGGATTCGGTGCCTTCGCATTGCTGGGTGAAGTCCTTCAGGATGTCGTAATCGTCGTCGGGCCTAAGCAGCTTGCCGTTTTCGATGCCGAAGGTCTTGGAAATCTTGAGGGTCTTGCGGGTCACGGTCTTCCAGAGGCTGAGCAGCACGTTGAGGTCGTTGGGTGGCAGGAAGTTGTAGTATTGCGTCGAGCCGCGCACCTTGGCCAGCGCGGGGTTGTCCTCGACCATCTGCTTCTCGATGGCGGGGTCCAGGCGGCGGTCGGTACGGCCGATCCGCTGCATGAGCCGCACGGGGTTCCAGTGGAGGTCATAGTTGATCAGGCGGGTGGCATCCTGGAGGTTCAAGCCTTCCGAGAGCACGTCGGTGGAGATGAGGATGCGGATCTCCCTTTGCTTGTTCCGCTTGAGTTCCGGGCTGCTGGTGTCGTTGTAGTAGGGCGCGAAGCGCTTGATGACGCTTTCCCGGTCGTTCATGTGGTCTTCGGAGTCGATCTCGACCACATCCTCGAATCCGGCCTGCTTGAGTTCGCGCTCCAGATAGCGCGCGGTGTCCTTGAACTCAGAGAAGATCAACAGCTTGTGCTTTTGCAAAACGACATCGCCCAATCCGGCCTTCTTGCCCTTGAGCAGCTGGATGAGCGCCTGGAGCTTCTTGTCCTGCTTCGGCTCGAACTGCACCAATTCCCGCAAAAAGTCGGCGATGGTATCGAGGTCGTTCAACGTGTCGCCCAGCAAACCCGGAATATCAAACTCGCCAGGGGGCAATTTCTTTGCGCAGGCGTCCTCGAAAAATTCCGCTTCGACGACATCCTCCTCTTCCAGAGCCAACGACGAAAGTTCCTCATTGAACAGGATCAGGGATTCCTCTCGGCTATATCCCGTGATCTTCGTGTTGCGGATCAGCCATTTTTCGAGGCGCTCCTTATCCTGTTTTGCTTCCGCATGGGTCATGTAGAACGCAATGAGTTTTTTCATCAGCACGCGGCAGGAGGATTCGAACGCATAGACCGAGCTTTCAAACCGTTTCAGGAAGCCGGTGCGGATGAGCTGCACCACCTGCTTCTGGCGGCCGGTGACCATGTCGTCCAGGGCTTCCTTGTCGCCTTTGTAGTAGTTTTCCCACGGATAGTACATGGCCAGCGAAAAGAGCGGCTTCTGCTTGTGGAAGGCCTCCTCCATCATCTTCAACAGCTTGCCATAGGTGTCTTTGACGGAGTACTCAACGACCTTGGGCGGATTGGAAACCGGGAAAAGGATGGCGCCATCGGCCATTTCCAACGACTTCTTGACGAACGCCCGGCTGCGCTGGACGACCAGCTCCTCGAACAGGGCATCCCGGCGCAGCACCTCTTCCGCTTCAACCAGGTTGGTAACCTCCCCGTCCGCCTCCGGCTCGCCGCCCATGGCCTTTTCTTTACGCATGGCGAGGGTTTCGATCTCCTTTTTGAGCTTGCGGATATGCCCGGCCAAGGAGTGGATGCCGAGGGTTCCCTTGTCCTTGAAATAATCGGTTTCCTGGCGGGAAAAGAGTTCCACCATGTGCTGGAAGTCGGTCAGGTCGTTGTTTACCGGCGTCGCGGTCAGCAGGTAGAGCTGCTTCCCTTTGCACAGATCGAACATCCGCCAATAGCGGCTTTTGCGCTCCTCGGCTCCTTCGGCGCGAATCCCGGTGTTCCGGAAATGGTGCGCCTCGTCGATGATGACGACGTCGGCCTGGTTGCGCATCTGCTCCAGCTCCCGTTCCAGTTCGCGGTTGGAGCGGCATTGCAGGTCGGTGTGGTTGAAGATGCGGAAGCTCATGAAGCCACCCAGCACCTCGGGGATGTATTTGCGGATTTTGGACTGCCAGACGGCTTCCCGGGCGGCCTTGGGGACAAACAGCACGACGCGCTTTTTTTCAAGGACCACCAGCCGCTCGATCAGCATCAGGCCGACGAAGGTCTTGCCGAGCCCCACGCCGTCGCACAGGAAGGCCCCTCCATAGCGTTCCGCCCGCTTTACCAATCCGTGGTAGGCGTCGGCTTGGTAGGCCGCCAGCACGGGAAACATCCGGGATTGGTTGCGTTCCCAGTCCGAGGGGCTGGCTTCATGGCTGCGGAAGTATTCCTGCAAGCTGCGGGCATAGGCCTCGAACGGGGTAAAATCGCGAATGTGCCGGTCCACCACCTTCAGGATGTCCGTCGTTACATCCTCGCCGGCGTTCCAGTGCTCCTCATACCACTCCTGAAGCACCCGGACGGGGCCACCGGTGATCTGGACGTTCAACTCGATGTTTTCGGTGAGCCCGGGATAGGTGAAGTTCGACGAGCCGACCAAGGCGGAAGAGCCGACGACCTCAAGCCGGGCATGGGTAATGTAGGCCTTGGCGTGGAATTTGTCCTTGCGGTAGACCCGGCACTCGATCTTGCCTGAACGGATCGCCTCGGCAATGGCGGGAACCCCGGATAGGAAATCGTTCTTTTCCTTTTCGCCCTCGATGCTTCCGTCCAAGCGACGGGAAATTTCCGACAGCCCATCCGCAAACGCCTTCCGGGTGCGTTTGGAAACCTCATCGCCCATCAGGATGCGAATCTTGTCGACCTTCTGCCACTCGCCTTCCAGCGCCAGCAGGGAACCAATCTCAAAATATCCGGTGGCGATGTCGATCTGCCCGGACAACTGGCACCAGTCGTGGAGGTATTTCTGAACCTTCCAGTCCGCGTCGCTGTTATCGACGATGAACAATTCGCTCCCTGTCTTGCTTTCCCTTGTTGGCATCCCGTCCCCCTTAGTCGACCCTGAACAGCCATTAACCGAGGCGGCATGATAGGGATCTTCCTAGCTCCCAGCAAGAACAACAACAACCCGGCTTAACCGAGGAACGCGACGGGGGCGTCGCGTCTACGTTCCGGACCGGTTGCCTCCTGCCGCAACGGAGCAGGGATGCTCCGTCTACGATTTAGCGGCTCGTGGCGAGGCTCCCTTGTTTTGGACAATCGTTGATCATCGCGGCCTTGCTTTGCGATAAAGTGTTGCCTACTCTGTGTCCATGAATTTACTTTTGCAAACCCTGGAGTCCTCCTTCCCGCGTTCGGCCGCCTACCGGCGCGGCCTGGCGTCCGGCGCCCTCCGC
>JBGSLE010000348.1:0-14804 GCA_041740875.1 Pontiella sp.
CTGCTGGCCGATCAGGGCTACGCCGCCGTCTACCATGGCAAGTGGCACACGCCGCTGCACCGCGCGCTGAAATACCGCAACGCCGTCACCCCGGCGGGGGCGGCCGAGTGGGAAAGAGGCCTCGGCATGTCGCCCGACTACCTCCGCTACCTCGACGCGAATTTCAAGCGGACCAAGCTGGCCGGCAACCCGGAATACCGCCGCAGCGGCCTGCAGGAAAACGGGTTCGACAAGCGGCCCTACAAGACCAATCCGCTCGACCCCCGCCACGGCATGGAGCCGGTCAACAAACTGCTCGGCAAGGATGGCAAGGAGATCGCGTTGCGCCAGCCCGACTCCCACGGCGTCTCGTCGACGCCCGCCGAGCACACCATCACCGCCTACCAGGCCAAGCTCACCCTCGCGTCGCTGGAAAACCTGGCCAAGGAAGGGCGGCCGTTTTCGCTCCACTGTTCGTTCCATTGCCCGCATGCGCCCATCACGCCGTCGGAGCCGTTCGCCTCGATGTTCGATCCGCAGAACATGCCCGTGCCTGCGAGCATCGGCGATTCCATGGAAAATTCGCCCTATGTCCAGGAAAACGGCCGTTCGAAGCTGCCGCAGTATGCCGATCCGGCCATGATCAAATACATGGTCGCCAACTACTATGCGTTCGTGGCGGAAATCGACCATTGGGTCGGGCGCATACTCGACAAGCTCGACGAGCTGGGGCTGGCCGCCAACACCTTGGTCGTCTTCACGTCCGACCACGGCGAAATGCTCGGGGCGCATGGCATGCGCGAAAAGAACGTCTTCTACGAGGAGTCGGTGCATGTGCCGCTGCTGCTGCGCCTTCCCGGGCAGATCAAGCCGGGCACGGTGGTCGGCGCCCCCGTTTCGCACCTGGACCTGTTCGCGACGATCTTCGACTACCTTGGCGGCGGGCGGCACGCGTCCGATGGCGAAAGCCTGCGGCGCCACATCGAGGGAACCGATGCGGCCAAGGATCCGTTCGCGGTGGCCGAATGGAACTGGCGCGGCCCGGTCCAGCCCAATTTGATGGTGCGCACGCGCGGTTGGAAATATTTCATCCCCAACACCGCCGGATCCAAGGAGATGAACGTACTCTACGACCTCCAGAAGGATCCCCACGAAATGGACAACCTGCTGGGCGGCAATCCCAAGGCGGAGACCTACCGCAAGCAGGCGGAATACATGCACGGCCTGCTGGTGCGGTGGCTGGAAAAAACCCGTTCGCCGCACGTGGACGAAGTACGCAGGCGCGATGCCGTCAAGGCGCAGCCCGCCTGATGGCGCGGCTGGGGCCGGCGGTCGTCAGGCGAGGGTTTTTACGGATTCGCGCTCGACCAGCTCGGAGGCGATGACCAGCTTGCGCGGCGGCAGGGCCGGATTGGCGATGCGGTTGAGGATTGTCCTGGCACCTTCGGCCCCCATGATTTTGCGGTCGATGCGGATCGTGGTCAGCGGGGGATGGGTGTCGTGCGAGAATTCCGTATCGTCGAAGCCCGTGATGCTCACCTGCTCCGGCACCGAGACGCCTTTGGCCAGCAGCTTGCGCAGGATGTCCGCCGCCATGTCGTCGTTGACCGTGGCGACGGCAGTGACGGGTTGATCGCCGGTGATGCGACGGAGGATTTCTTCGACGGCTTCGTCATTGGTGTTTACCTTGAGCACCTCGGCCGAATCCTGCAGGCCGAGGCGGCGGGTTTCCGCTTCGAAGCCCATGCAGCGGGCGATTTCGTTAAAGTTGTCGTAGCGGTGGCGGAACATGAGCATGCGGCGGTGGCCCTTGCCATGGAGGTAGGCGACCATTTGGATCATGGCGCGGAAGCCGTCGGAGGTGACGGAATCGACCGTGACGCCGGAAACATCGGTGTCGAGCAGGAGGAAGGGCAGGGGGATGCTGCTGAACTTCTGCTTGAACTCCTCGGGGCATCCGCCCATGAGGATCACGCCGTCGACGCTGCCTTCGCGGATGAATTTCGGCAGCTCTTCCTGCTGGGTCGACATGTCGTAGCCCGCCAGCAGCAGGTTGTAGTTGGCGCCGGTCAGTTCCCGTTCGAGGCCTTCCATGATCTCGGAATAGAAAATATTGCGAAAAATATCGGCGCAAGAGGGATAGAAGAGGATGCCGATGGTTTCGGTTTTGCGGCTGCGCAGGTTGCGCCCCGCCGAACTGGGAAAGTAGCCGAGGCTCTTGCAGGCCTCGCGCACCCGTTTTTGGGTGGCCTTGCCGATCCGTCCGCGCTCGTTCAATACGCAGGAGACGGTGGCGATGGAACATTTGGCCTCGGCGGCGACATCCTTGATGTTGGCGGGTGTGTTTTTCATAGGCGGCACTATGGTTTGGTAAACAGTGTTTATCAAACCGAAAAAACGCTTTTTCTTTGCTGATCCTGCACGCTGAAAAATCGACATTTCCGCTTCACGGATGGGAGGTGCGGCTTGGTCTTGGCCGCGGACGTTCTGAAAGCGGTGATTAAATCCGATAAATCAGTTTGACAACGGTGGGAAAAAACGATTAATCATGTTCACCTATTCTGAAATGGGAAATATGTATGAAGACACGTAGGATCAATGGTCGGCAGGTTGAGTTGCGGCAGGGTAAATTGTGGGTCGATGGCGCCTATCTTTTTTTGAAGATTGGCAAGCCGCTCCGCGATTATAGCAATGAGGCCGAGATCGAACAGCTGATCAACGACTTGGATCGCATCCAAGAAAAAAACTATACCTGTTTGGAACTGAACTGTTATTGGCACCACATGGATCGCGATGGTGACGGCGTGGTGGATGTGGATGTCGAACCGCTAAAGCGTTTGATCGACGAAATCAACGCGCGGGGCATGTTTGCTTCCCTTTCGGTTGAAACCTATGGGGTGGGCGGCGGCCAAATTCCGGACGGATTTTGGGACACCTATCCCGGGAGCATCGCCGTGGGGACAGACGGCCATCCCGTGTCGGATGTTGAATTTGGCTACCTGTCGAAAGTGCCCTCTCTCTATTCCGCAGATTATCTGCGTGTTTCGCGTGCCTACATCTGCGATCTGGCCTCCCGCTTGGATATGTCCAAAATCCTCTATTGTGAGACGACGGTGGAGCCGCAATACATGGGCGATTTGGCCATCGACTACTCGGACGAAGCCCGCAGGGCCTATAAAAAATGGATTCAAGATAATCATCCCGATGCGCAGCCGTTTCCTGACCGCTACCCGATTCCGCAGGAATTTGTCTATGATCCAGTCTGGAACCGCTTTCGCGCCGAGTGGCTGGCGGCCTGGGTGAGTGGCGATGCACGGGCATTCCGCGAGGTGGCCGGCGAAGAGATGTGGATGGCCTGCGAATACCTTGATGCCGACGAGCCGACGATGATGCGGCGCTGCGGTGATCCGATCGCCTTTTTGCGGGGATTGAAAACCATCGATATCCTTCAGGTCAATTGGCATTGGCATTTGGGCAACCGTGCGCCGAATCTGAAAGCCTACCAGCGGGTCAAGATTGCGCAGGAGCTCACAGGGGCCGATTGGGCCGTCACAGAGCATATGACGATCAACGGAACGGACTACCACGCCAAAGAGATGCACGAGCTGCTGGTCAACACCATCCGCAATGGATCGCAGTTTGGCTGGGAATTTGTCGATGTGGCCGCGGATCTCGACGACCCTTCGATCCCCGACGGGAAGGTCGTTCCGGGCGATTTTAAACCGGCGCATTTTTCGGTGTATGACAAGGACTGGAATCCCAAGCCCTCGATGGCGGTGGTTGAGGATAACTGGGAATACTGGATGAACATGATCCGTCGAGCGACGGACGTGTGATGGATTTTTGGATTAACAAACGAGACGGAGACAAAATGAGCATATTGGTGAAGATTCCGAATATCGGAGAAATTTCAGACAAGTCGGGTTTCAGGTTGTTGCAAGCCACGAGCAACAAGGAGTTCAAAACGGGCGCCAACGGCGTTAATGCCATTGCATCGACGGGGGATGGCAAGGTCGAGTTTGTCTGTTTCGATGATAAGTCACTGGCCTTTGTGAAATCCGGCATGGGCTATCCCGCCTACTATCCGATTCATGCCGTTGAAATGAAAAAGCCGATCAAGGCCGTGCTGATGGATTTGGATGGCACGACCGTGCGCTCCGAGGATTTCTGGATCTGGATCATTCAAAAAACGACGGCCAGCCTGCTCGAGAACCCGAAATTCGAATTGGAAGAGTCGGATATCCCCTACGTGTCGGGACACAGCGTTTCCGAACACCTGACCTATTGCTGCCAAAAATATTGCCCCAACAAAACGGTGGAGCAAGCCCGCCATTTTTATTTCGAGCACACGCACTTTGAAATGAACGAAATCATGGAAGGGCGCGGCAAGCCGAAGGCCTTCACGCCGACCGAAGGCATCGCCGAATTCCTCTACAAGCTCAAGGAGCAGGAGATCAAAATTGGATTGGTGACCTCCGGTCTCTACGAAAAGGCCTGGCCGGAAATCCTCGACGCCTTCAAGACGCTCGGCATGGGCGACCCCAAGGATTTCTACGACGCGATCATCACGGCCGGCTTCCCGCTGCGCAAGGGCTGCCCGGGTACGTTGGGCGAACTTTCGCCGAAGCCCCATCCGTGGCTTTACGCCGAAACCGCGCGCGTTGGCCTCGGCATCGAGTTCGCCGACCGCAACTCGGTGGTCGGCATCGAAGACAGCGGCGCGGGCGTCTGCTCGATCCGTCTGGCAGGATATCCGACCATCGGCATCGGCGGCGGAAATATTGTTGAAAGTGGTACGCACGAACTTTGCTGCCACTATTGTGAAAGTTTTGAGGAAATTGCCGGGATCATTCTTTAATCAGGAGCAAAAATTATGAGCGAACAACAGAAGCCGCAATGCCATTGGATCTCCAACACGCACTGGGACCGCGAATGGCGCTACTCGATGCAGCGCACGCGCCACATGCTGGTCTACATGATCGACATGTTGCTGGACATTCTCGAAAAAGAGCCCGAATTCCATTCGTTCCACATGGATTCGCAGACGATACCCATGCAGGACTATTTGGAAATCCGGCCCGAACGCCGGGACCAGGTGGTTAAGTTTGTGAAAGAAGGCCGCCTGAACATCGGGCCGTGGTTTGTGCTTCCAGACGAATTCTGCGTGGGTGGCGAGTCGCTCGTGCGCAATCTTCTGCTGGGCCACCGCCAGGCGAAGGAGCTCGGCGCTGTTACCAAGACCGGCTACTCCCCCTTTGGCTGGGGACAACTCTCGCAGATGCCCCAGCTTTATAAGGGCTTCGGCATTCCGTTCGCCTCCTTCTACCGCGGGGTCAACACCGAGGTCGCCCCGAATTCCGAGTTCCGCTGGCAGTCGCCCGACGGCACCGAGATTGTCGGATCGCGCCTGGCCAAGCGCCCGCGCTACAACGTCTGGTATGTCGTCCAGCGCCCCGTCTTCTTTGGCCGCGAAAACGAAAACAACCGCGAGGCGTTCTGGAGCAAGGGCAACGGGCCGTTCCGCCTGGCCGATGGCGAATACAACGAAATCGACATGCGCTATGCCCGCCCGGAGTTCAACTATTTCAAGGAAAACGTGGCGGCCCGCGCCCTCCAGGCCCTGAAGGAGCAGGACGGCGAATGGACCACGCAGCACCGCTTCTGGTCCGCCGGCCACGACTCCTCCTGCCCGGACATCCGCGAAGTGCAGATGATCAAGGATTGCGCCAAGGCGCTCGAAGGCAAGGCCGATGTCTTCCACAGTACGTTTGCAGACTTCCAAAAGGGGGTGGTTGAAAACGCCGCCAAGGATCTGCCGCTGACGGTTGGCGAAATGCGCTACTTCTTCACGAACGGATCCTCTTCCGTGCTCTACGGCTGGATCACCTCCGCCCGCATGGACATCAAGAAGATGAACTATTGCACCGAACGCCTGCTGGGCAACTATGCGGAGCCGATGGCCACGTTCGCCTCCCTCGCCGGTGCGGGGTATCCGCGCGGATTCCTCGACCAGGCTTGGAATCAGTTGTTGCAAAACCATGGGCACGACTCCATCGGCTGCTGCAGTCGCGATGTGGTGCCTCAGGACATGGTCTTCCGCTATCGCCAGGCCAACGAAATCAGCATTTGCGTGATGGAGCAGGCGTTGGCGGATATCGCTGGCGCGATCGATATGTCCGACCGCAAGAAGGAGGACGTGGCCGTTGTGGTCTGGAATGCGATCCCCCAGACCCGGACCGAAATAGCCGAGCTGGTGGTCGACATTCCAAAAGAACTCAAAGCCGACGACTTCCGCTTGGTCGATGCTGCCGGCGTTGAAGTGCCGTTCCAGCCGGTTGGATCGTCCGACCGTTACACCGTGGTTCAAAACCCGAACGACGCCGCCGACATGATGGCCATGGAGCGTCAGCGCTTCTTCGCCCAATTGCCGGAGCTGCCGGGATCGGGTTACAAGACCTTCTTCATCAAGCCGCGCCAGAAATGGAATGCGTCGTCGGCGAAGGAACGCACACTCACCCGTACGATCGTGGGCAAGACCAACGGCATGGAAAACGAGTTTCTCTCGGTCGTGATCGAATCCAACGGCACCCTTTCGGTCACCGAAAAAGCGACGGGACGGAGCTGGAAGGATCTCGGATACTTCCGCGATTGTTCCGAGATCGGCAATCCGTGGGAACACGTCAGCGTCACCTACGACGAAGTGCTCACCACGCTCAGCCAAAACGCCCGCATTGCCCGCATCTTGTCTGGCGAGCTGGTGACGACCTACAAGGTGGAACTCGACTGGGAACTGCCGCGCGGTCGTTCTGCCGACGAAAAAACCCGTAGCGCCGACCGTGTTCCGTGCAAGATCGTCAACCTCGTCACGCTTCGCAAAGGGCAACCGTGGGTTGAGATCGAATCCACGATTGAAAACAGCGCGGAAGACCATTACTTGCAGGTCTCCTTCCCGACCCACGTCAAGACCGACAGCACCTTCGCGTCGACGCCGTTTGATGTCGTGAAACGTTCGATCGAGTTGCCGAAGCCGGGCAAATACGACGAAAACATCCAGACGGAAAACCCGATGGATCGTTTCGTTGCGCTCGAAGACGGCAACCAAGGCGTTGCGTTGCTCAACGAAGGCTTGAAGGCCTACGAGGCACACGGCGATACCGACCAGACCGTCAGCTTGACCATGCTGCGCTGCTTCCCGCTGCGCATCTGCATCACCAACCTGGAGTTGACGAACTATAGCAACCAAGACAACGGCTCGCAGTGTTTGGGCAAGCATACCTTCAAGTATGGGTTTATGCCCTACGCGGGAACCACCGAAACCGCAGGGGTTTGGCAATCGGCCGAACGCTTCAACCATCCCGTGCGCGCTGCGCAGATCGGCCCGTCTCTGGGTGGAAAGCTGCCCATGGCGCAGTCGTTCCTGGAAATTGAAAACAAGGCGCTACACGTGAGTGCCGTCAAGCAAAGCGAAAACGGCGAGGGTTGGATTGTCCGTCTGTTCAATCCGACCGACCGCACACTGAGCGGCAAGATTTCGCTCAATGGCGGAAGGGTTCCGCCCAAGGCGTTCTCGCCAGTCGAACGGCAAGCCGCGAACTTTGCCCTGCCGGCGGATACGGGCAGGACGTGGGGCAAGGCGCGTCTGGTCGATCTGGAAGAGCTTGAAACCCAAGAGCTACCGCTCGATTCCAATGGGGCTGTCAGCTTGGATATCACCAAGAAAAAGATTGTCACGATCGAGTTCCTATCGAAGGGCTTGAAGGGATGATCAAGCCCTTGTTGACAATGGCTTGCATGTGTCTGGCTTCTGGGTGGTCTGCCGCCCAGAAGCCAAACATTGTTATGATCATCACCGACGATCAAAGCTGGGATTCGCTCGGTTTCATGGGCGGCAACGTGCATACGCCCCGGCTTGACCGGATGCGCGAGGAGGGTCTTTTTCTGACCGACTTCAACGTCACGTCCACCGTCTGCTCGCCGACGCGCTACAGCTTTTTAACCGGTCGCTATGCCGGGAACTGCACGGGCGAGTATTTTATGCGGGAGCATCCTCCGGGCGATCAGACCCAGATTGAAAACATCGGAGAACTGGAGCCGGATCGCTGGAATTTGGCAAAAGTGTTGCAGAAAAACGGCTATAAGACCGGGCTCGTCGGCAAAAGTCATTTGATCCATCACGACTGGGTTTGCGAAAGCGGCGACAACAAAGCCGGATGGAAAAAGGCCGGGTTGGAGTGGTATCCGCCTGATGCCAACCCGAAAGATCCCGAAGTGAACGCCAAAATGAAACGCAACCACCAGAAGTGGTGCGAGGCGATGAAGCCCTACGGGTTTGATTATGTGGATGCCTATTATGCGGCCAATACGCGGGAGCTTTTTAACGAGGCGCTGAATATTCATAATCTGGACTGGACCGTCAGTAAGGCGTTTGAATTTCTTGAGATGTATAAAGATGAGCCGTTTTTCCTCTATTTTTCCACCACGCTGCATCACGGACCCGCTCCGTGGAATAATCAATGTTCGTTGAATGCCGATCCCCGGATGACCAGTGCCGGGTTTGTTGAGGAGGGCTTTGATGTTCTTCCGTCCCGTGAAGATGTTCTCCGGCGCAATCGTGAGGCGGGGCACAAGGACAACGAGGCGTTTGCTCTTTGGCTGGACGACGGCGTGGGTGCCATTCTTGACAAGGTGAAAGCGCTGGGGTTGGAAAAGAATACGCTGATTGTATTTGTTCCGGATCACGGGTCGTATCGACATGGGAAAGCCACCTTGTACGACTATGGAATGCGCGTTCCAATGCTTTTGCAGTGGCCCGGGACTATTCAGCCGGGGTCGAAATATGACGGGCTTGTGGCGAATGTCGATTTTGCCCCGACCATGCTGGATGTGTGCGGCATTGCGCCGCCAGCCGATTATCAAATCGACGGAGTCAGCTTCAAGTCGGTTTTATTCGGCAACCAGAAGCCGGTTCGGGAGTTTCTTTACAGTGAATTGGGCCATTCGCGCGCCGTAAAAACCAAGGATTGGAAATATATCGCCATCCGGTATCCGGAGCGGCTCCAAAAGAAGATCGATGCCGGGCAGAAATTTGTCGGCTTTGACGGAGGCGAGATGGATCTTCCCTATCTGACCCGTAACGGGCATCTTGGATACAACGCGGCAAAACAGAACCCGCACTATTTTGAGCCGGATCAGCTGTACAACCTGAAGGTGGATCGGGAGGAAACGCAAAACGTGGTTTCTCAGAATCCTGAAGTGGCGGAGCACTTGAAGAAAAAACTTGCGGAGCTGCTCAAAGGGTTTGAAAACCGTCCGTTCGGTGAGTTTGTACCGTAGAGATTGAGCCGGGGTCGCAGTCCGTGCGCAGACGGTGGTGTGACAAGGTTTTATAAAATGGAAAAGGGAAAAAGACGATGACAATGTTTACCTACTTCGGAATGATGGACTATGTGTTCATGGCGTTTTATGTTGTGGTGCTGGTTTTTTTGGGATTCTTTTTGCAGAAGCTGGCGTCGAAGAGCCTCGATAACTATATCTGCGGCGCAGGGAATATCCCTTGGTGGGCGATGGGCATTTCCGGCATGGCCAGTTTTCTGGATTTGGCAGGAACGGCCATCATCGTTTCGTTTCTCTTTATGATGGGTCCTCAGGGGTTGTTTATCGAGTTCCGCGGCGGGGCCGTACTGGTGCTCGCGTTTATGATGCTCTGGACCGGTAAATGGCATCGGCGGTCGGGTTGTGTGACGGGAGCCCAATGGAATATTTTCCGGTTCGGCGACTGCTGGGGCGGACGGGCCTCGCAGTTGATGGGCGTGATCGCCACCGTGCTCACCACCATCGGCATGCTGGCCTATCTCATTGTCGGAGCGGGGATATTCCTTGCCACGTTTCTGCCGTTTTCGCCGTTTGCCTGTTCCCTGGTTTTGCTGGTTTTGGCAACCATGTACACGATGATGTCCGGATTCTACGGCGTGATTTATACCGATATGTTCCAGGTCGCGATTATCATGGCCGCAGTGATTTATCTTTCGGTTAAAGGGTACATGTGCGTGTCCAGTGCCGAAGAGATCAACGCCATTGCGATGCAGGTGACCGGAAACCCGACGTGGATTAGCGGCCTCCCAGCGTGGGAAGTGCATGTTCCCAAGGGATACGAAATGTATAAGCACCTGATCCTTTTCTCTACCTTTTACCTCATCCGTACGATTGTCTGCGGCATTGGAACCGGTGCGGACCCGCGCTACTTCGGCGCGAAGAACGACCGGGAGTGCAGTAAGCTTTCCATGCTCTGGACCTGTTTAATGATGGTTCGCTGGCCCATGATGATGGGGCTGGCTGTTTTAGGACTGTATATGGTGAACGGGCTTGTTCCGGACCAGACGTTGATGACGCAGGCGGCGGATCTGATTCATACGCAGTTCCCGGAAATCGCCAAGCCCGGGTGGGGCGAGTTGATCGCCAGCATTTCGAATACGCCGGGTAACTATCCCGCAGAGTTTATCGCCAGCCTCAAAGGAATTCTCGGGGAGACGCAGTGGGTTGAAAAAATGAACCTGCTCAGTTTTGACGGAACGGTTAATCCCGAGAAAATCCTCTCTTCTGTTTTGTTGATTTCGGTGGCGAAAGGCATGCGCGGAATTCTGGTGATCGCGCTGATCGCGGCGGCGTTGTCCACCTTCGGCAGCTGGGTGAATCTGGCGACCAGTCAGTTTGTGAACGACTTCTATAAAAAATGGATTCGCCCGAAGGCCTCGACCCGCGAGCTCATCTTTGCCAGCTGGGCAACGGTGGTTGCGGTGGTGGCTTGCAGCCTGCGCTTTTCCCGTTCGCTTGAAAGCATCAACGACATTTGGGGCTGGATGATGATGGGCTTCGGAGCCGGATTTTTGGTGCCGAGTTTCCTGCGCCTCTATTGGTGGCGCTTCAACGGAGCAGGCAGCGCGATCGGCACATTCATCGGTATGGTTGCAGCGATTGTTCAGCGGTTGTTCTGGCCTGGATTGAATGAAATCTGGCAGTTCGTGTTCATTTTGACCATTGCGTTTATTGGAACGATTGCTGCCACGCTGCTGACGGAACCGACGGATCCCGAAGTGCTGAAAAACATGTACATGAAGACCCGCCCGTTTGGCATGTGGGGTCCTTTAAAGAAAATGCTTTCGGCGGAAGAGCAGGCCAAAATGGCCCGTGAACATCGCAACGATTTGTTGGCCGTGCCGTTTGCGATCACGTGGCAGGTTACGCTTTTCTTGTCGCCGATGCTGTTCATTATTCACAACTGGTTCGAATTTGCCGTGGTCACCGGTGTCGGTGTGATCGCCTTTGCTGGGCTCTATTTCATCTGGTTCCGCAACCAGCCCAAGGGCAATGTGTACGAATAGTTTGGCCAGCCTGACCCATAACCGGAGGGTGCGATGACAAAGAAGATGCTGATATTCATTGGAATGGGCGTTCTGTTGAACGGGGCCTTGGCGGAACCGGTGGCGAAACCGGGCGACGACCTCCAGGCGGTGCTCGACAAGGGCGGCGACCTGTTGCTCAAGCCGGGGGCCGTGTACGCCATCACCAACACCCTCCATTTCCGGAAACCGGGACAGCGGATTGCGACCCAGGACGCGCGGTTTCCATCGGACTATGCGACGCTGAAGATCGCCGACAAGTCGCTGATGATGCTGGTCAACGCCGGTGGCGTGAAAGGCGCCGTGCTGGAGCGCGTGACGCTGGATGGAAACCGCTATGCGATGTCGGTGGTCCCGAAGCCAAAGATCGGCGGGGGCGGGCAGCCGGCGATGGTCCATTTCGGCGGCGACGGCGGAAACAACCAAATCGTGCGCGAGTGCGTTTTCATGAGCACCCGCACCTGGTCGACCTTGAAAATGCACGAGGGCGCCAGCCAGCTGCTGGTTGAAAACAACCTCTTTTTTGGCGCGGGCGTCGATCCGCGCGGCAACGGGCGCGACTTGAACGAAGTACCTTTCGGCTGGGGCGATGCCATCTCCTGCGCCGCCCGCGATTCGCTGGTCCGCAACAACCTGATCATCGACCCGACCGACGTGGGCGTGGTGCTCTACGGCGCCCCCGGCACGGTGGTAGAGGATAATGCGATCGCATCGATCTCCCGCGAGTCGCTCGGAGGAATCAACTTGGTCGACGGCCTAGACTACTATGCGATCGATGCTGCAAAAACAGTGTTCGATTATCGCGGCGTCAAGGTGCGCAACAACCTCATCGATGCCTTCGGCGCGCGCATCCACATGCATATTCCGGTCGGTTGCGTTCCGTGGGTGCCGCACTGGCGCGGCAAAATCCTCCAGGGCGGCGAAGTGACCGGCAACACCCTCGCCGGCGGCGCGGCCGCGTACGGCATGGTGGCGCACGGCATCACCGGTTGGAAAATCACCGGCAATGTGAGCGCGGCATCCTATTCCGGCCTGGCCGAATATGGCGACCACAAGAATCCGCCCGATGATCCGGCCCCCTTCCTCTATGATGCGAAAACGGTTGAAAAGTGTACGTTGCAGCCGGAATTTGCGAAGAGCAAGCGGCACATCGAACACCTGCTGCGCACCCAGTTCGCGCCGGAGGACGAGCATGGCTACCAGATGCATGACTACGGCGACGCCGAAGTGAAGGCCGTCGTGGAAGCCGCCTACCTTGAAATGCTCGGACGTCCGGCCGACGCGGCCGGCCTGAAGCAAAACAGCCAGCTGTTGCGCGAGCGGAAGCTCAACGCGGACGGCTTGCGCCGCCGCATGATGGCCAGCCCCGAGTTTAAGAACCGGTTCGGCCAGGTTCCGCCGGAGGAGCTGCATCCATACCGGGTCAAGCTCTGGTTTGGCATCTGCAACGAGCTGATCCGGCGGGAGGGGAAGTTTCCCGCCGCGAAGAAGCTGTACAAGGACGCCCTCGATGCGTTGCGCGTCGAAAGGCGCGAGGTGCTCAAGATCGACCGCGTGGATGAAAGCACGCTCACCGGCAAGGTGATGTGCGGCTACCAAGGCTGGTACCGGGCACCGTCCGACGGTTCCGGTCTCGCCTGGGTGCATTGGCGCAGCCAGGCGTTGCCCAACGAAGCCGGCGATTTTTGGCCGGGCCGCTGCGGGATAGACTATTGGCCGGATATGTCCGAACTCGGCGAGCACGAAAAATTCAAGACCCAGTTTCGGCATGCGGACGGCAGCGCCGCCTACGTCTACAGCTCGCACGTGCGCGACACCACGCTGCGCCATTTCAAATGGATGAAGGACTACGGCATCGACGGCGTCTTCGTGCAGCGCTTCATCATGGAAACCACCATCGACGGCGACCAGGAGGCGATCCTCAGCGGTCAGGCCTATAACCGCGTGTTGGAGCATTGCCGCGATGGCGCGAACCAATACGGCCGCACCTACACGGTGATGTACGACCTCACCGGCATGCCCGGCGGCTACGTCGAAAAGTTTAAGGACGACTGGCGCTTCCTCGTCGACCACATGCAGATAACCCGCGATCCCTACGACACCGCCTACCAGAAGCACAACGGCAAGCCGGTGGTCGGGTTGTGGGGCGTCGGCTTCGGCCGGCGCGGTTATTCCGCCACGGAGATGGCCGAATTGGTGGATTTCTTCAAAAACGATCCAAAATATGGCGGCTGCGCCATCTTCCTTGGAACGCCGTATGGCTGGCGCACCGGCGAACGCGATGGCGGAAACCTTGCGGACTGGATGCCGGTCTACAAAGCGGCCGATGTAATCTCCCCATGGACGATCGGGCGCTTCGGCAACGTTGCCGAGGCGAAGAGCTATGCGGAAGACACGGCAAAAATGGATAAGCAATTTTGCGATGCCAACGGCCTCGACTACATGCCGGTGGTTTTTCCGGGTTTTTGTTGGGCCAACCTCAAAAAGGAGTTTCCAAGCGAAAACCCCGGCGCATTCATCGACCGGCAGGACGGCCAGTTCCTCTGGTCGCAATATGCGGCGCATCTGCAAAGCGGGCAGACGATGATCTACCAGGCGATGTTCGACGAACTGGACGAGGGCACGCAAATATTCAAGGTGAGCGACAACCCCCCGGTCGGGAAAAGCGAATTTAAAACCTACGATGGCCTGCCGTCCGACCACTATCTGTGGCTGGTGGGCGAGGCCGCCAAGCGGGTCTCCGGCAAGGCTCCCCTCGACGAGCGCATCCCCGCCCGCGAAGGTTTCGACGACGTCAACCGCCGCACCGAGGCGGCCTTCCAAAACAGGAAGTGACGTGCGGGAAAAAAGTTGCGTCGACTAGTCCGGTATGGGCATGGTTCATCGTCTGTTTAGGGTCTGGCTAGGTTAAAGCAGGAGAAGCACGATGTATGGACGCAAGGGGTTGGTGTCGGGGAGTCTTTGGGCCGGAGCGGTTGCCTTGGTGCTCGGAATTGCCGCCCAAGCGGAGCCCCTGTTCGCCCTGAACGGGTTGTTCACCGACAACATGGTGCTCCAGCGCGGGCAGGCGGTGCCGGTCTGGGGAACCGCCGCTCCCGGGGCCGAAATCACGGTTGAATTTTCCGGCCAGAAAAAAAGTGCCGTGGCGGGTGATGCGGGGGAGTGGCAGCTCACACTTGATCCGATGACCGCTTCGTCCAAGCCCGGGAAGTTGTTGGTCCGCTCTTCGATCGGCAATCAAAAATCGGCAATCGGCAATGTCCTGATTGGCGATGTCTGGCTTTGCGCCGGGCAGTCGAACATGGCGCAGACCATGAAGCGCTACCGGATCTGGGAGCAGGTGCAGGCGAATTTTTCCAACGACCGTGTGCGACTGTTCAAGATTAAGGAGAGCGGCGTCGGCAGTCCGGAGCCGTCCACGGCGCTGGT
>JBGSLE010000349.1:0-2742 GCA_041740875.1 Pontiella sp.
CTTCATCGCGGCGACGGCCTTGGGGATCCAGGCGGTTGCGCCGTCATCGAAATCGACGTCCAGATCGACCCGGTCGAGCACGCGCGTGCCGCCGAGCTCTTCGAGGCGGGAATCGAAATCCTTGCCGGTTTTGCAGAAAAACTGGTAGCTGCTGTCGCCCAGCCCCAGCACGGCAAAGTGGAAATCCTCCAGCTTGGGGGCCTTCGTGGAGCGGAGGAATTCGGCCAGCGGGCGGGCGTCGTCCGGCGGATCGCCTTCGCCCTGGGTGCTGACAACGATGCAGACCTGCCGGAGTTTTTTGAGGTCCTTCTCCTTAAACTTGCCCATCGCGACCAGTTCGGTCGGAATTCCGGCCTCCTTGGCGGCTTCGTTGAGCTCTTCCGCCACCGCGCGGGCGTGGCCGGTCTGCGAGCCGTAGAGGATGGTCAACCCATGGCCGGACGCTGTGGCGGGAAGGGCGGCGGAAAGCGCCGGTCCGCCGCCCAGGGCGCTCAGGCCGGTAAAGTAGCCCCCGACCCAGGCCAGTTGCGCAGGGGTGAGGCTTTGGGCGAGCTGGTTGAGCTGGGCGAGCAGCGGGGCGTTGAGTCCGGCGGGGGCTCCAGGGGTGGGTTGTGTTGACATTTTCCAGTAAATCCTTGTTTCTATTCGTTCCGGGCGGGCGGGGGTTCTGCAAACCCAGTTCCTTTGGTTTTAAAATTGATGGCGCGGATAATAACCGGAAAGATGATCGGATCAATCATTAATTTACTACACTGTACGTGATATACGCGATTTAATGCCTAGCGAGGTGTGCATAAATGCCGAATTCCCCCCTGTCCGTCGCCTATTCCACCTGCCCGAACGATACCTTTGTTTTCTGCCACCTCGCGCAGGAGCCGGGGATTTCCCCGCAGCTGCACGATGTCGAAACCCTCAACCGCTGGGCGTTCGAGGAAAAATACGACGTCACCAAACTCTCCTTCCACGCCTGGCTGCTGCTGCGCGACCGGTACGAGCTGCTCAACGCCGGGGCCGCGCTGGGGCGCGGTTGCGGACCGCTCGTCATCGCGAAAGCGAGCAACGGGCTGAACGCGGATTCCGTCGTGGCCGTTCCGGGGCAATACACCACCGCCCATTTGCTGCTGCGGCTTTGGAAACCGGATATTAAAAACCGGGTCTTCATGCCCTTCGACCGCATCATGGCCGCCGTAGCCTCGGGCAAGGCCGACGCCGGCGTCATCATCCACGAAGGGCGCTTTGTCTACCGCGAGCGCGGCTTCGATTGCCTGGCGGATTTAGGCGACTGGTGGGAGTGCGAAACCGGCCTGCCGATCCCGCTCGGCTGCATCGCCGCGCGCAAAAAACTGGGTAAGGAACGCATCGCCGAAATCGAACAGCGGCTCAAGCGGTCGATCGAGGCGGCCTTTGCCGATCCGGCCTCGACCGACGCCTATGTCAAACAGCACGCGCAGGAGCTCGACGACGAGGTGGTCCGCCAGCACATCAAAACCTATGTCAACGCCTTCTCCCTCGATCTGGGCGAAGAGGGTCGCGCGGCGATCGTGAAGTTACAGCAAATGGCGGAACGCGCCGGAGTGATCCAATGACCGGAATCTTGTTTGCGACGGAGATGGAGGCGCGGCCTTTCCTCGACCGCGGGGTTCCCGCCGGCGTGGCGGTCGAAATTTCCGGCATGGGGCGGGAGGCGGCCCGCATCGCCACGGAACGGCTCATCCAGGAAAAGGGCTGCACGGCGGTCATCAACGCCGGGGTCTGCGGCGCGCTCAACAACCGGCTGGAGCGCGGCGCGGTCTACCGCGTCTCGCTGGCCAGCCACGAAACGCTCAAGGCCGCCGTCAACGTCGGCATCGGCATCGGCCTTAAAAAACTGGTGACGGTCGATGAGCCGGTGTTCCAAGCCGACCGCAAGCGCGAGTTGGCGAAACAGGGTGATCTGGTCGATATGGAGGGCTACGCCGTTGCCCTTGTCTGCGAGCAGCACGGCGTTCCGTGCATCCTGATCAAGGGCGTGACCGACTTTGGCGACGGCAACGGCAAGGGCGACATCCAAAAGCATATCGACGCCGTATCCCAAACCGTCGCCGAAGCGGTATTCGGGGTCGTAGACGGAGCTTCCAGCTCCGTTGCAATGGAAGCTCCGTCCACGTTGATGCAAAAGCTCCACTCGTTCACAAAGGTCGAACACACGCTCTTCAGCCTGCCGCTGCTCTTCGCCGGGGCGTGGCTGGGGGCAGGCGGGATGCCGCCGCTGGAATCGTTGCTGCTGATCGCGCTCGTAGGGCTCGGCGCGCGCACCTTCGGCATGGCGGTCAACCGCATCCTCGACAAAAACATCGATGCGAAAAACCCCCGCACGAAAAACCGCGAGCTGCCCGCCGGTAAATTGAGCATGGCGCAGGGCTACGCGGTCGCCGCGACGGGCATCGCCCTCTACTTTCTCGGCTGCGCGCTGCTCGGCGAAACCGTGCTGAAATTTTCGCTGGTTCCGCTGGTTCCGCTCTCGCTCTACTCCCTGCTCAAGCGCTTCACGCCCCTTTGCCACTACGGCATCGGCCTCTGCCTCGCGCTGGCCCCGCTCGGCGCGTTCGTGGCCGTCAGCAATAGCCTGGACTTTTCCCCGGAGGTCGTGCTGCTCTCCTTTTTCACGTTTTGCTGGATGAGCGGGTTCGACATCATCTATGCGCTGCTCGACCTCGACTTCGACCGCGCGCACGGCGTGCGTAGCATTCCGGCGGCGCTCGG